>CAYONU010000046.1:0-8896 GCA_964405445.1 uncultured Caldisericales bacterium
TGCTTAAATCACTTCAAATATAAATGCTTTCAAAAATTTAACAGCCCATCGTCATTCTGAACGAAGTGAAGAATCTTGTCTTTCAAAAGAGAGATCCATTCAACTTCGTCGAGGAAGGGATAAAAATGGCAAGAGCGTAAGTGCACCCATTTCCTTCTACGTGCAACATTTCTTCCAAAATGTATAAGCCTGCCTCTTGACAGGAATATTATTTTTCATATAATATATATAAAATTATATATTATGGAGTAAATAATGAGCAAAAGAATAATTGAATTAATTAAAGAGGTCAGAATGGAACACCGCGGGCGTTTCCATTTAAAAGAGTTATTAAGGAATCCCGACTTTAATACATTTATTGTCTCGTTTTTCACAGTGACCGGATTCCTTCCGTTTTATGTGTTGTATCTTTTAAGTAAGAAAGATTATTACGGGCAGGAGATTATAAAGACAATATCAGACGCCGTAGATAATATTTGGGTTCCTAATCCCGGAGTTATCTATCCTTTATTAAGAGATCTTAAAAAACAGGGATTTGTGGTAAACAGCTGGAATACAAAAGGGACTCATCCGAGATGTGTTTATCACCTTACCGATAAAGGTATGAAGGAATACAAAAAAATGTACGAGATTGTAAAAATCAAACTTGATGAAAGCAAAAAAGTATTAGAAAAGATTGAGAAGGAGGTATTTAAAAATGGATAAAGCAATTGTTGTCGAAGACTTAAAAAAGACTTATTCTAATGGTACGGAAGCAGTAAGAGGAATAAATTTTTCAGTGGATTATGGAGAGATATTTGGTTTTTTGGGACCTAACGGTGCAGGAAAATCCACTACGATAAAAGTTATCATTGGCTTGTTGAAACCTACAGCAGGTAAAGTTTACTTAAACGACTTTAATATAGAAGAGCATCCTTATGAAGCAAGGACATCCAAGGGATATGCCTCACAGGAAACATCCGTTGATGACAGGCTTACTGCATATGAGAATATTTATTTGCAGGGAAGACTTTTCCACCTTGATACAAAAACCATAGAGAAGCGCGCAAAAGATGTACTTGAAATGTTTGGCTTGTGGGAACGAAGAAACGATCTCGTTGATGCATTTTCCGGTGGTATGAGAAAAAGGTTAGATATTGCAGGCGCCCTGATACATGAACCTAAGATTCTCTTTCTGGATGAGCCAACGCTTGGGTTGGATATTCAAACAAGGCATGCAATCTGGAACTATATTACAGATCTCCAGAAAAACCTTGGAATGACAATCTTCCTTACCACACATTATTTAGAGGAAGCAGATGCTCTCTGTGACAGGGTAGCTATCATCGACCACGGACAAATAAAAGCAATGGATAAACCAAGCGTATTGAAATCAAGTATAGGTGGTGACATTATAACATTAACGTTTAGTAATAATAAAGAAAAAACAGATTCATTTCTCCATATTATTAAAGAAATAGATAATGTAAAATTTGTTAATCCTTTGAAAAATGGTGTATACCAGGTTGTTGTTAGCAAAAACGGAGATGAAGTTATACCTGTCATCTTCTCCCTCGCTCAGCAAAAAGATATTAATATCACTTCTGTCCGTTTAAAGAGACCTACTCTGGACGATGTATATCTGAAATATACGGGGACAACAATAAGAGAAGCAGAGTCTACAAGAGAAGAAGCAGCTAAGCAGCGTATGATGATGAGGAGGATGAGAAGATGAAAACATTATTGATGGACTCTTATTACGTTGCATTCAGAGAATTAAAGAAGTACTTTAGGCAAAAAACACGTATGGCTATGACACTTGTACAGCCATTTATATGGCTCGTTTTGATGGGAAACATGATGTCAGGCTTAACGAGCAACCCATTTGCTGCACAAATGCTTGGCACAAGCAATTACCTCACCTTTATGACTCCCGGTATTATTTTGATGACCGTACTTTTCTCAAGTATATATTCCGGCACAACTATTGTATGGGACAGACGTATAGGCTATCTGGATAAGTTGCTTGCTGCTCCTATAAAAAGAGGCGCAATTCCATTTGGAAAGACAATTGCTGCAATGGTACAGGGAGGCATACAGTGCATAATCATTATTATCGTTGCAATACTTATGGGAGTAAAATTTGCTACGGGACTGCCTGGCATTCTTGTAATCCTTGCTATTGCAATGCTTTTTTCGTTGATACTTGCCGGTATCTCACTTGCAGTAGCATCTAAGGTTAAAACAATTGAAACGCTTATGGCAATAATAAATTTCTTTGCAATGCCTATTATGTTTACAAGCAATGCACTGTTCCCTCTAAAAGTAATGCCAAAATGGCTTGAAGCTATTGCAAAGGTTAACCCTATCACCTATGCAATAGATCCAATGCGAACACTTACTATAACTGGCTGGAGCAGGACGATCCTCCCCGGCATAGGGATCACGCTTGTCATTGATGCTATTGTACTGATATGGACAGAACTTGTATTCAAAAATGCAGTGTCGGATTGAAAAACTATTTTTTAAGCCTCAACTCAACGACCTTGCTTTTTATAAACAATGATAAGCAAAACTCCTTTTGAAATTTCTACCTGAACCTTATCAGAGATAGCTACATTGCTCAGAGTTAATGTCTTCCCTTTCGAAAGAGTCCTTCCGTTTAAATCATACTTAAGGCCGGAAACTCTTACACTTTGTACTGTGCTCGTTACGGGATAAAGTGACACTGTACTGTCTTTTCCTGTTTTTATGCTAATGGTATTTCTTGTAATATATATTTCTTTGTTTTCCTCAATAATGCATACGTCTTTCCTTTTCTTCAACAGCATATACAGAAGAGAGATATTAAACAATGTGTGATCTATCCGTTTGCCACACATCCCGGAAAGAACAAATTTATCGAAATGGTTTCTAAGGGCAAATCGGACAGCAAGCTCAGTATCAGAATAGTCCTTATCTTCCGGAAATTGTAAAATATGTACCCCTGCTTTTTTAATTGAGGAAAATGCACTTTTTGATATCGAATCAAAATCACCTATTGCAAGATTAAATCTTATGTGATGTTTAAAGAGCTTTCCTGCACCACCGTCCACTCCAATGATAAAATCAACATTTTTAGCAAGTTTTCTATAAAACAATGCTGAATTATCATTGCCATTTCCTACAATGAGCACTGTTTTCACTTCTCTACTTCCGATGGAACTGCAATGACACTTATAATTTTTCTCCCCGGACGTGCAATGTAGTGCCCTTTATAATAAAACAAGCAAGATCCGCCGCCATCCAGAGAAATAACGTCTTTAAACATATGTAGGCGCTCGAGCGCCACACTCAACGTTCCATAACTTAAACGTACGGGGTCCGGTGTAAAAATAAAATAAATATTATCTTTATCGTCACTTCCCAAAAGTGTGCGTGCACCTCTTTTTAGTGTGCGATTCAAATTACTGTATTTCAAGTAATCAAGATATGCTTTTCCGTCTTTTAAAAGAAGAGGCCCACACTTTACAAATGAGGCACCTGAAAAATCTTTTTCATTAATTTCTATATTTATTTTAATCTTTTGAGGTATTTCCTTAATAGAAGACTTAGGAATAAGCAGTGCATACTGGTCATCTTTTAGGGTTGCAGGGTAAAAAGTACAGTTTGTTTTTGCAACAACAGGATATGTATTTTCTACAACTAATAATTCTTTATCCGAACTAACTGAAATTTGCTTTTTGTACAAGTTTGTAAAGAAGATACCATCTTCTCTGTTTGTATGGGAAATATCAATTTTTGTATTATCCAGTATTACAGAATATCGCGTCACTCCATCTACAAAAAACGGTACATTGTCTTTTGTTACACCCATCGTTTCTGTGTATCCCCACTGTGCTATGTATAGAGGAATACCATTTCTTACAACATCCCCTGTGAGTGTGTTTGTTTTAAGATCAAATGTACCCGCATTTATCATAGCAATTGGCTTCACACGTGCTACAAATGAATTATAACTCTCTCTTGTGTGTATACCATTATTTGAAATGAAAGGAACGAAACTTACATTTTTCGCAGCAAGATTAACTTTAATAATGTAGAAAGTAATTTTCTTGAGATTACTATTACCAACGCAGGCTTTTTTCGTTATAAGAGTTACAGCATTGGGATCTGCTTTTATATATTGCTTTTTCTGCGGTATATAGTTTTCTTTGTCCAGAGTAATAGTGATCTCCTTATTTTTAGCGTCCCACTGCACATCTGCACCAAATGCTTCTGCAACAAAACGAATAGGAACAAGTGTCCTGCCGAACAGTATGATTGGCGTAGTATCGAGCGTTATCTTATCATCATCAATAAAGGCAGTTTTTTTACCTATAAAGAGAACAACACTTTCACCGTTTAAAGTAATATCTATTTCTTTATTTACTGCAATCCAATTGACTTTTGCACCAAATGCTTCTGCAACAAATCTAATGGGGACAAGTGTCCTGTTTGATTCCTTGTCAATGATTGTAGGCACGTCCAGAGAAACATTTTCTCCGTTAACCACAGCATTTACTTTGCCTATTTTCATTGTAATGATAATACTGTTATTACCCTTAACAGGTAACGCAAAGGCAAAGATAAGAAATACAATCGTAATACTCAAGATAAGCTTTTTCATATTTTCATTATAATCTAACCTAAATAATTCTCCAAACTTTCAGGCATTAGTCTACCACTTTCTTATGATCGATTGCATCTTCTTCTCAATGCTTTTTTCTCTCTTCCCTATTGCATAACTATCAAGGAGAGTCAAGCATTTGTTTGCATAGTACTTTGCCTTGTCTATTTCATGAAGCTCATGGTAAGACTCTGCAAGGATTTTGTATGACTCCATCTTAGTGTATGGGAAATTAACGGATGATTCTAAGCTCCTTACTGAAGAACTTATTGATTTCTCATACTGCCTCTTCTCAAACAAAATCTCAGCTTTTAACAGATAAAGGAGAGAATAATCAGGATATTCGTTTATTACTTTGTCTAATTTCATTAGTATTGTTTTATCAGTCCTGGCTGTTCGGGTGTTCAACTCAGCCTCTGCTAAGCCTTCCATCTGGATTATAGTAGGGTTTTCTATGCGTTTTGTGAGTTTCGCAATTCCCTTCCAATCATTTTTTATAAACATTGCTTCTGCGTTTTTCAGCCAATTAGTAAATTCAGCGAAACTTTTCTCTTTTATTTCGGGACTATCTTGCCTGTATATTTTTATCCTCCGAGTTTCTATATTATATGACAAAAACCTTGACAGGCCTGAGTATGTCGGCGCAGAAGAAAAGTAAATTGTTTTAGTTTGAGGGCACATCACAACAGTTTGCAAAGATCCCTCATTGTTTGTTGTCACATCTCCTGCCCCCAAGACATTTTTATAATGGTAAAAATCTGTATTTATAAGTGTGTTTATTGCTTTACCTATAGAGTTTACGGATGTTCCGGATAGATGTTTTTCCATCATATTTTTCCTACTGACTACAGTGGGGTTTGTTGCATCGCTGATTGTCATATATTTATGAAGAACCGTTTGATCTATAAAATAATTTGTTACAGCAATGTAGTTATTGTTCATTAAGCTTTTCGTCCATTCTTTTCCTGCCAGATTATAAACTACACCTGTATTATCTTTAGAGCTTCCGATAACAAGTAGCCAACCTTTTATTGATTTGTATCCTCTCAATACATTATCTACATCCTTGATGTCCGAGGCATTCTCTAATATGTCTCTTATCTCATATGTGACGGGAGTAGCTCTGCTTTTACTTTGTCGAGCTGTAGGAGAAGCATCCAACGACACTGTAATACCTTTTTCATTCATTCCTGACAAAGCACCCAAAAATCCTACTGATCCAATAAGAGTATACTTGAGTTTCCCGTTGGGCCTATATTCAACTACTGTTGGATGACTTCCAATTTCAGGAAAATAGTAGTCTAAATTCCTACCATGAATAATGCCTTTTGGTGTTTTCATTACAAACGACGAACAGCCAATATTAAATAAGTCAGGAATTGAAGCAACAAATAGGGCATTGCTAAATGGTATGTTTGCCCCTTTGCACATTCCTTTTAATTCTTCAAGGTATCGTTTCGGAAAAGTTTTTCTTATCGACCTCAATTTAAAAAGTAGTATGAGCTCTGCAAATGGCCTGATAATCGATGGATATCTGCAAAATATTGATTCTTTTACCCTGTCTACGCTTTTGTAAACATCGTTTATTTCGTTTCTCAATAGTACACCATATTGGAGCCCCATTTCATAATATGTGCCAGATACTTCAAGAAAAGATACTCCATATTTGTGTCTAATAGTACCTTTCTTGAGTTGTTCGATTGCATTCTGCCTATGAATTACATTTTTCACATTGTTCGTTGTTAGAGTACAGCCACACATTGGCGATATGATAAAAAATAAAGTTATAATCAAAGCTATCAATTTTTTCATATATGTGTATTATACATGATTTTGTTTATCACTGCAATACGCACGGAGAGTATTGTCAAAAGAGTTATGTAGCTGTTTGACTTATGGTAATTTTGATGTATAATTTATTACATGAATGATACAATTAATCGCACTATGAACAATGCAAAGAAATTAATAATCGTCTCAAACAGATTGCCCGTTACTGTTGAGAAAAAGAAAGGAGAAATACACTTTCGCCAAAGTGCAGGAGGTTTGGCAACAGGTTTAGGTTCATTCTATAGGTCATACAACAGTATATGGGTAGGATGGTGCGGAATCTCTCCTGATAGAGTAAATGAGGAAGAGAGAAAAAACATCAAAACAAAGCTTGCAAATGATTTTAATTGTTCTCCTATTTTTCTCTCCAAAAAGGACGTTGATATGTACTATCGTGGTTTCTGTAATAGAACTATCTGGCCTATTTTCCACTATTTTCCTCAATATGCAGTTTACGATAAAAATCTATGGGAGTCGTACAGACACGTAAACAGGTTTTTCTCAGATGCAGTGATAAAAGTCGCAAAGCCCGATGATACTATCTGGATACATGATTATCACTTGATGCTTCTACCCGAGTTATTGAGGGAAAAATTGCCCAATGCTTCAATAGGTTTTTTTCTTCATATACCATTTCCTTCTTTTGAAGTTTTTCGGCTGATTCCGTGGCGGAAAGAAATTCTAAATGGCCTTTTCGGAGCTGATCTCATTGGCTTTCACACTTATGATTATGTCAGGCATTTTCTCACCAGTACCTACCGTTTATTGGGCTACGAGCAAACCTACGGCCAGATTATCGTCGGCAATCGAGTAGTAAAAGTAGATGCTTTCCCTATGGGCATAGACTATACCAAATTTGAGAAAGCCACGCTTAACCAGAAAGTGCAGAGAGAAGCAAATAATGTCCGCAAGAATGTAACTGACCGTAGAGTGGTACTGTCTGTGGATAGGTTGGATTATACAAAAGGCGTGCTTCAGAAATTAGACGCATTCAGTTTATTTTTGGAGAAAAACCCAAAATATAAAGAAAAAATAATTTTCATTCTTTTAGTAGTACCTTCTCGCACAAAAGTTGAACACTACAGACTGCTCAAAAAACAAATAGATGAATCTGTCGGTGAGGTTAATGGAAAGTACGGGACACTTGACTGGATGCCTATCTGGTATCTGTACCGTTCTTTACCATTTCATAGGCTTGTTTCTCTGTACAGTATCAGCGATATTGCCCTCATAACCTCTTTAAGAGATGGAATGAACCTCGTAGCCAAGGAATTCATTGCGACTAAAAGGAATGGACATGGTGTTTTAATCCTCAGCGAAATGACTGGTGCAGCAGAAGAATTAGGAGAAGCAATAATAGTAAACCCAAATAACAGAGAAGAAGTCGCAGAAGCTTTAAAGAAAGCAATGAAAATGCCAATTAAAGAGCAAATTAATCATAATAGGATAATGCAGAAGCGCCTACAGCGCTATAATGTAGTAAGATGGGCAAGTGATTTTACGGACAGTTTATACAAAGTGAAAGAACTCCAACATAAACTTTATGCAAAGGTACTAACACCCGAGATGAGAGATAAGCTCATTAATGCATACATTAACAGTGACAGCAGGCTAATCCTGCTCGACTACGATGGGACACTTGTACCTTTTACGGGAAAACCAGAAGAAGCAAAGCCTGATGGCAAACTTATAAAGATGCTTAAGACGCTTACTTATGATACAAGAAACAATATCGTAATTATAAGCGGCAGGGAAAAGGAAACGCTTGAGAAATGGTTTGGCAAACTTAACATAGGATTAGTTGCTGAACACGGTGCCTGGGTTAAAGAAAAAAATTGGGAGATGATAGCACCTTTGAGAAATGATTGGAAAAGAAAGATACGGCCAGTCCTTGAATTTTACGTGGATAGAACACCAGGCTCTTTTATTGAAGAAAAAGAATTTTCTCTTGTATGGCATTATAGAAAAGTTAATACTGAATTAGCCTTTACAAGAGCAAGGGAATTGAAAGATGCTCTTCTACACCTTACAGCTAACCTCGGATTAAACATTTTAGAGGGAAATAAGGTCATCGAAATTAAGAACATTGGCGTAAATAAAGGGAGGGCCGCATTAAAATGGATTCCTATGAAGGACTGGGATTTTATCTTTGCAGTTGGAGACGATTTAACAGACGAAGATATTTTCACTATCCTTCCCAAATCAGCATATTCCATTAAAGTCGGTTTGGGCATTTCCCAAGCAAGATTTAATGTTGAGTCTCTAAAGGATATAAGATTACTACTAAAACAGTTTGAAAAAGCTGAAAAATAAACTTCACTGTATTCATCCACTTCTCGGCTATAAGTAAAAATATACCTAAATCACTTTAAAACAATACTTTCAAAAATTCACAACGTAATAGGATATCATTCATAAAGAAATTTTTGTCTCTAGTAT
>CAYONU010000047.1:0-8455 GCA_964405445.1 uncultured Caldisericales bacterium
AAGAATTTAAGAAGTACCTAGATGATATAGCGGAGGATATATAAATAAACAAAATAGAATGTTGTAGCCTGCTTTCTGAGGAATCTGAAATTCGTCACTTTACAGAAAGGTTCGCTGTTCTTTTTACTGGGCTATTCCCAGTATTCTCAGAGCTAATTTTGCAGCATTGATCATACCTGATTTTCCAATTCCCATTGTTGCAACAGGAATGCCTTTTGGCATCTGTAACATGGAGAGCAGAGCGTCGATACCCTGGAATGGGCCAACATCCCTTGGCACCCCTATAACAGGAATTTCTACCTGAGATGCTACTATGCCAGGCAATGCTGCTGACATTCCTGCTACAGCTATTATAACTTTAACATTTTTGATTTCATTAAGATACTTTAAAAGGCCTTTAAGGTTTCTGTGCGCAGAATAAACAACAACTTCATATTCAACACCTGCATTCTTTAGTACTTCTACGCCGTCTCGTGCAAATTCTCTATCGCTTTCCGAGCCAAGAATAATTAAAACTTTCAAAAAAATCATCTCCCTTCACAATATTGTAAATCAGTCCAAACATTAAAATATATCCTTTCTGTAAAATTTTGCATCGAATTTTAATAATTTTGCAAATTCAAGCGTTCGCTTATGTGCATCTTTCCCAACTGCCGTAGCACTCAGCACCCTTCCGCCGTTTGAAACAAGCTTTCCGTCTTTTTTCTTGATCGCACCGCCGAAAACTACAACATCTGTTGCTTTTCTTGATTTTTCTATTCCCGTAATTTCAACATTCTTTTGAGGCGAGGATGGATACCCTTTTGAGGCTATGACAAGTGTATTTGAAGGTTTTCCCCATTTTAACTCAATTTTATCCAGGTGCTGTTCCACTACTGCATTTACGACTTCACCAAAATCATTTTCAAGTCTTACAACCAAAGCTTGCGTTTCCGGATCACCAAACCGTACGTTGTATTCCAGAACTTTTGCTCCTTCATTTGTAATTATCATACCAACATAGAGCACGCCATGGTATTTTATTTCTTCTTTTTTCAGAGCCCTTGAAATTTTATTCAGAACGTCAAAAACACTTTTCCTTTGTTCTTCTTTTAAAACAACTGGAGAATAAGCTCCCATCCCTCCAGTGTTTGGCCCTTTGTCACCATCCATAAGCTTTTTATGATCCCTTGCAAAGTCCATAGGAAGGAGGGTTTTTCCATCGTAAAGACACAAAGCCGATAATTCGCTACCTTTGAGAAACTCTTCTATTACAACTCTGCGTGAGGCGTCGCCAAATTTTCCTTCAAGCATAGAGCGAATTTCCCTTAATGCATCCTTTATATTGTCAGCAATTATTACTCCTTTTCCACTGGCTAGGCCATCCGATTTCAGAACGTAAGGTGGTTCAAACTTTGAAAAAGCCTTTTTTGCATCTTCAAAATTTTCGACAGTTACAGAATATGCACAAGGAATATTGTTCCTGAAATTGAATTTCTTCGCACGTGCTTTGGAAGACTCAAGCCATACTTGCTCTCTGTGAGGTCCAAATGTTGCTATGTCACGTTTTTCTAAAATGTTTGCTATCCCCTTAGCCAACGGCATCTCAGGACCAATGATGGCTAATGAAACTCCTGCTGCTTTTGCTTTTTCTGCAAGTTCATTAAAATTACTTGCAGAAATAGTCTCCCCAAGAGACGCCATCAAAGCATTGGGCTTAACAAAGAATAATTTGCTTACTAACCTGCTTTGAGATAGCTTCCATGCCAATGCATGTTCACGCCCGCCATTACCATAGACTAAAACTTTCAACCCCAACACCTCGATGCCTGAAGAATCTCTTTGATATTTCTATTATTCATACTTAAAAGCGCCTTCAAAATTTTCACCTCTTAAAAGTTTCTCGATAACGAATGGATATATTTTATGCTCAACGGAATGAATCCTCTTAGTCAAAGTTTCAATCGTATCATTATTCAAGATTGGCACAGCAGCCTGGGCTAGAATCGGTCCGCTGTCGATCTCCTCATCTACTATGTGAACCGTGACACCTGTCCATTTTACACCGTAATTTACAGCATCCTTTATAGCATGCCTTCCTTTAAATGATGGAAGCAACGCAGGATGTATGTTAATTATTTTATTTTTGAATTCTCGTACGATTCTTGGAGGAAGTATTCTCATATATCCAGCAAGAACCACAAGGGCAGGATCTAATTTTTTCAAGATATCAAGAATCTCTTCATTCAAATACTTTTTGCCTAACGAGCCATCAATTGCCTTATATGCTATCTTAGCTTTTTTTGCACGTTGTATAAAGCCTGAGCTCATTACATCAGAAATTGCAAAAAATTCCACATTCCATTTCTTTAAATGGGCATATTCTACGATAGCTGAAAAGTTCGTGCCTTCACCTGATCCTAATATGACAACCAGTTTCATCTTTACATACCCTCCCTGCAATCCTCGGATTGAAATTATGCAATTCATTCATAATAATATTAGTTTTTCTATGGTCTGCAATAATTACAAAACCAGTTCCCATATTGAATGTTTTCAACATTTCCTCGTCAGAAATATTACCTGCTTTTTGGATAAGGTCAAAGATACGTGGAACATCTCCTATTTCAAAATCCACTCTAAGACCTTTTGGTGTAATCCTCGGAACGTTTCCCATAATTCCTCCGCCAGTGATATGAGCACAGGCGTGGATGCCGTCTATTGGGTTGAAAACGTACAGTTTAGTTGGTTTAAGTAAAGCATTCAGGACAGAATCATCTGAAATATTAATCAAGTTATATTCTATCAGTTTATTTATAAGTGTGTACCCATTGGAGTGAGGGCCAGATGATGGAAGAGCAATTACAACATCTCCGGCTCTAACCTTCTGTGGCCCGAGTGGTTTCCCATCCGGTGTTTTAATCTCTCCGACAACAAATCCGGCTAAGTCAAAAATTCCTTTTGAATAAATCAATGGCATTTCTGCTGTTTCACCACCTAATAATTTGCAATTTAGGGATTTCAATACAGAATTCAATGATTTAAAGAAAGCTTTAAGCAAATCATTATCTATTCTATTACATCCTATGTAATCAAGAAAGAAGAGTGGTTTTGCTCCCATGCAGGATATATCGTTTACATTCATAGCAACAAGATCCTGTGCAGCTGCTTTCATTCTTGAATATTTTACTTCTAAGTTTAATTTTGTTCCGATTCCATCTGTAGACGCTACAAGTGTTGTGCCTTTGAAATCAAATGTACCTGCAAAAGCTCCTATAACATTACCAAAGGTCTCTTGTAGTTTCTTTACTAATTTATCCGCTCTGTCTATATCAACACCTACATCTCTATATTTCATTTTCACGCCTCCCGGTAAAACAATGCAAGCAAAAGGAATCACATCCTCCAAGTGCTTCACACATTCCCCTAACGCTCAAATACCCTAAGCTATTAACATCAAGGTATTTTTTTACATACTCCACTCCACGAAGACCTATAAGTTGATCTTTAGATGCGATATCTATCCCCCAAAAGCACTCATTTTTTACAGGTGGTGATGCAACTCTGAAATGTATTTCTGCAGGCTCTGCCTCTTTTACAAGTTCAACAACCTTTTTGGAAGTTGTGCCTCTCACTATTGAATCATCAACCAACACAATACGTTTTCCTTTAATAGCTTCTTTAATGATTGAAAGTTTATCTGCAACTGCTTGCAGTCTTTTTTGCGGCTCTATAAATGTTCTTCCAACCCAGGGGTTACGGACAAGGGCAGGCTCGAGTGGTATTCCAGATTGCCGGCTGAATCCAATAGCAGCTAAAAAACCACTATCCATAACAGGAACAACAATATCTGCTCTTACAGGATTTTCTAATGCACAACGCATTCCCATTCGCTCTCTGATATTGTGGACGCTTCTACCAAATAACGTTGAATCGGGACGAGCAAAGTATATGTATTCAAATACGCACTGACGCGGTCTTTTTTTTATCAGCCTTTTATACTGAAAGTCATTTTCTCTTGCAATCGCTATGGAGCCAGGTTCCATTTCAAAGCGCTTTCCCCCATCCGGAAAAGCTGAATCCTCGCTTGAGAAAAGAGTTGTATTTCCTTCCCTCCTAATCCATAGCGGTCTGTATCCATAAGGATCCCTTATTGCTACAACTTTATCTTTAAAGAGAAAAAGTAGAGAGTAAGCACCAGTTATTTTAAAGATCTCTTCTGCCATTTCATATGGATCCCATTTTATCGGAGGTGATTTAAAGTGTTTTACGAGCTTATGGAAAAATATTTCTGTGTCTGAGTTAGTCAGAAAAATGTGTCCTTCGTCTTCAAGGCTCTTTATTATATCCTTTGAATTTTCCAGGTTTCCGTTGTGTGCTATCGAAACTTTTGAGTCCATATAAGTAAGTTCTATGGGTTGAGCGTTGACTATCCTGCTTTCTCCGGCAGTGGAATATCTAACATGCCCGATGCCTATGAATCCATCCATCTTTTCTATTCTTGCCACAGGCAAAGCTTCCCTGACAAGCCCCATACCCTTAAGGGTTTCGAGCTTACCATTATTTACAATAGATACACCTGCAGATTCCTGGCCGCGGTGCTGCAGTGCAAAGAGCCCTCTACGTATCTCAGTAGAGATATGAGGGAAAATTCCTCCGTATAAACCACACTTCTCTTTCATTACTCTTTGCTTAAGGATTCGTATGCTCTTTTCAAGGAGGAAAGCGGAATGCTCTCTCCATTCCAAACAAAAGAATTCCCATTAACTCTACCAATCCTTTCATATTCAACTTTGCTCGATTCTAAGTTGCTTTCAAATTCTTCTTCTTTTCCATTTTGTACTTCTGCTACAAAACGTGCCGGATACTCTTCAAAAGGATGAATCTTTGTGGATATCTCTATACCTTTCATTGATTCCATTGCCATTTCAGCGCAGGCAACAGCAACACCACCATCCGAAACATCATGTGCGGAAAGGACAAGACCATTAGATATCACATTTTGCATAGCTTTGAGAGTTCTTGAGCAATTGTTCCAGTTAACCTTACAGAAAGCATTTCCTTTTGAGTACATTGCCGCCCCATTTTTCGGTGGATCCGTACGTCCGATAATGTAAACAGAATCACCCAAATTTACAAAAGAGGATCTTGGTATCTTTTGAACATCTTCAACAATACCTACAACTCCTATAACAGGTGTCGGAGGAATCTCCATATTATTAGATTCATTGTAAAACGAAACATTCCCACCAGTAATGGGTATCCCAAGAAGTTTTGAGCTTTCTTCAAGTGCTTTAATTGCAGCATAGAACTGTGCTGCTACTGTATCTACCTCTGGATTGCCAAAATTTAAGCAATTAGTAATTCCAAGTGGCTTTCCGCCAGAAGCAATGACGTTTGCACAAGCTTCAAAAAGTACGGCCTTAGTACCTTCATAAGGGTTTAACTCAGTATACATAGCATTTCCATCAAGGGAAAGTGCAATTCCTTTCCGATTCTTTATATGGATGACAGCCGCATCTGATTTCGGAGGTTTCACGGTTTCGCCACCTACAGTATAATCGTACCTTTCATACACGGATTTTTTAGAAGCTATCGTTGGGTTCGAAAGTAATTTAAAAAGTGTATCTTTGATATTACCAGACCAGAATGATGTTTCATCCGTAGTTGGATAATCTCTCTCAACTTTTTTAGACAAATCCGGTGCATTTGTTACCAGATTAAGAGGAAGTGATGCTACTATATTATTCTTATAGAAAACTCTGAATTTTCCATTTGGTGTAGTTTTACCTATTTTTGCAAAATCCAGTTCCCATTTTCTCGCAATATCTTCTAATTCTCTTTCATATCCTTTTTTCACGAGAAATGTCATACGTTCTTGTGATTCGCTCAGCAGTATCTCCCAGGGCTTCATTCCTTTTTCTCTCAGAGGAACACGATCAACAAAAAGGTCAAGGCCTAATCCACCGTGATCTGCCATTTCAGTAGTGGAACTCAATATTCCAGCTGCACCCATATCCTGAACAGCAATGACACAGTCAAGTTTGCATATCTCCATTGTAGCTTCAATCAAGCGCTTTTCGGCAAACGGATCTCCTACCTGTACAGAGGGTCTGTCATTAAGGGATTCATCTATCTTTCTGGATGCGAAAGAAGCTCCGTGCAAGCCATCTCTGCCGGTTTTAGATCCGACAAGGACAATACTGTTTCCGGCACCTTCTGCTTTTGAACTTTTAATATTATTCCTTTCTACGATCCCCACAGCCATAACATTTACGAGTGGGTTATGCAAGTATCCCGGGTGGAATCTTATCTCTCCGCCAACAGTCGGAACACCTATAGAATTGCCATAAGCACTTATCCCGGATATAACGCCTTCATATATATGGGAGTGCGGCTTTGCAAAATGAAGCGAGTCTAAAAGTGCTATTGGGCGTGCTCCCATAGCTATGACATCTCTGATAATTCCCCCAATTCCTGTTGCTGCTCCCTGGAAAGGCTCAATTGCACAGGGATGATTATGACTCTCGACTTTAAACGCGATCCCTGTATCGTCGACCCATACAAGCCCTGCATTTTCATTTGGAACTCTAAAATGCTCTTTTATCAATCTTCTGGAGTGTTTATAACCACAATGTTCTGACCACATAGCTGAGAAAATATACTGCTCTGTTTCATTTGGTCTTCTCCCGAGCAAGCTTTCAATTCTTACATAGTTATCGCTTGATATTATTCTTTCAGAGCTTTTTTGAAACATACTTGTCTTTCCACCTCCGTATGGCATCAAAAATTTTCAAACCGTCAAGGTTCTCGTGATAGGGCATAGCCGAGCGCTCAGGGTGCGGCATCATTCCAAAAACATTGAAATCTTTGTTAGCTATACCAGCGATTGAGTGAACCGATCCGTTAGGATTTTCAACATACTTAAAAAGTATCCTATTTTCTCTCTCAAGAAGGCTCACTGTTCTTTCATCTGCTGTGTAATTACCGTCACTATGAGCTATGTAAAGATGCAATTTTTCGATATTTCCGAATATGCTATGATTTTCTACCTCTAAATCTACCATCTTACAGATGAACTTACCGGTTTTATTTCTTAGAAACGCACCGGGAAGTAGCCCGGATTCAGTAAGTATTTGGAAACCATTACATATACCAAGTACAATGCCTCTTTTCTCTTGTACGTATTTTTCTACTGCTTTCATAACTGGTGAAAAGCGTGCAATCGCACCGGAGCGGAGGTAATCCCCATAAGAAAACCCCCCTGGTAAAACGATGAGATCATATCCATCAATAGAAGTCCGATTGTGCCAGATGTAATCAGCATCGAACCCGCTCGCTTTCAGAGCTTTGAGCGTTTCACGCTCACAATTTGTTCCTTCAAAAACAATGATACCTGCTTTCACTTTTTAATACACTCCACATCAAATACTTCAAGTACAGGATTCGAAAGGACTTTTTCTGCCATATCCTTTACGATTTTTGATGCTGATTCCTCAGATTTAGCCTGTACGGAGAATTCAAAAGTTTTAACAAACCTCAAGTTTTCCACAGGATACGATAATTTCTTAAGATTTTTCTCAATGGTAGTTGCCTGTGGGTCAAAAATATTCGGTGCCATTCTAATATGGACTATAAAACTGTATTTCAATGTGATAACCTCCTCAAAACTTCTTTATATGCAACTAATGGATCGCCTATGGATTTACGGTAAACGTCTTTATCTAGAGATTCCTTTGTATCTATATCCCAAAGCCTGCAAGTATCAGTGGTGATTTCATCTGCAACAAGAAGTTTTCCACTGTTAAATCCGACTTCAATTTTGAAGTCAGCTAATATCAATTTATAATTTCTCACAAATTCCGATATTACACTATTTACTTTTAATGCCAATTCTTTGGATTCATCAATTGTTTCGGCTTCTGCAATACCAAGCTCTGTTATTGTACTCTTGCATATCAATGGGTCGGAAAGGCTGTCGTCTTTTAAAAAAAATTCTACCAACGGCCTTATTTTTAAACCTTTTTTAATACCGTAACGTTTGCAAAAAGAGCCGGCAGTATAATTCCTTACCACTATTTCCAACGGCACGATTTTCACTTTTTTTGCTCTAAAAGAATTTTCAGAGATTTTTTCTAAGTAATGATTGGGAATTGAATGCAAGAAGAGTTCCTTAAAAAATATTTTATTTATAGCATTCAAAAGTATACCTTTTCCTTTTAAGATATCATGCTTTTCACCGTTTCCGGCAGTGATATCATCTTTGAACTCAATTCTAACAGTATCATCCCCATCAGGATAAACTGTTTTACTCTTTCCATTTTGGAGTATCTTCATTTTTCACCTCCACAAAAATAAAATAGACCACTCCACAAGAGTGATCTATATACCAACCACCCTTGTAGTCAGGCAATTTACGGTTGCCTGGTAGAAACCCCCAAGCCGTATCCTCAGGGTTATACAAGGATCCACATTC
>CAYONU010000048.1:0-8099 GCA_964405445.1 uncultured Caldisericales bacterium
GACCCCTGTAGTATACGCATTTTTAACAACTCCAAGATGACTTAGCTATTAGAATTTTAGGTAAAATATCATAAAAATATGCATTTTTCCTTAGAAACCTCTTGACAAGAATGTTTTTTATCTATAAAATAAAGAAGATAAGTAAATATACCATTTTTAGGAAAGGAGGTGAGACAGATGAATAAACCTGAGCTTATTGATGCAATTGCAAAGAAGACAGGTTTGAAGAAGAAAGAAACAGAAGCTTCTATCAGTGCTTTTGTTGATGTGGTCATGGATTCTCTGAAGAAGGGAGATAAAGTTGCTCTTGTTGGCTTTGGTTCTTTTAACACGAGAAAAAGGGCTAAAAGAAATGGTGTGAATCCAAGAACAAAGAAGAAGATTAGAATTCCCGCAAAGGTCGTTCCTTACTTCAAGCCAGGAAAAAAGCTGAAAGATGCAGTAGCAAGGTAGCATCTCAGTTGTTTGGGCAGAGAGAAATCTCTGCCCAAATTCCATTCTACAAAAGTAAAAAACAAAAATGTTTTATGAGATAATTCGTATCTTACTGTAATGGAACAATTTGCTACTCCCGCTTATCTATTGTCTGAGCAAGTTTTTGAAGACAGAACACTAACAGAATCTGCTACACCCCTCGCCTGGGCTCACGCGGTATATATCATTCTTTACGATCTTGTTAATACACCTTTTCTTAATAAGAGAAAAATCGTTTAGTTTATAGGTCCTGGAATATTCTTGCTGTTGAGAAGCCTGGTGCAGAGACACTCAAATCGAGAAAATAACCAAATGGTGTCTGGTGCACTTCATACCCTACATTTTTAAGCCTTTCCTCTGCCTTGTTTAATATTTCCTGAGCTATCTCCGGATCTGCCTTACTCCTTGATAGATGAGCAAAAGAATGCAGAACAATACGCTTTGTCTTGTTTTTTCCAGCAGCCCATTTTAAACTCTTAATGAGTTTTTTGACTTTTTTATCTACCTCTTCTTCATCTTCCTTCTCCGCCTGAATAAAGCCTACAAGCGCATTATCAAAACTTTCTGCTCGCTCATCATCTGCAAACGATTCAAGTGTCTTTGTCGTGGCTTTATAGCCAAATTTATCCATATAAATCATTAATAATTTCATATACACCTCCGATAATAATATAGCATACTTTACAATCTTTACGAATACATACAAAAACTTTTTGTTTGCAAAATACTTTGAATATGTGTATAGTATAAAAAGAATGCTTTATATAGATTTAAAAAACTAACAAAAATTACTGGGGGTTGAAAAGTGAAGACTTATTATGGTATGGATATGGGAGAAATAGCAGGCCTCAGAGAAAGGGTAAGCGGGCTTGTCATCTTTCTTGCAGTATGGGCTGTCTCTCTGTATCTTATAAAAAAATGGATTGCTTTGAGAGAAAATAGTATCGTTAAAAAATGAATTTATAGGAAGCTCATTAAACATAGAGCAAGTAATAGGATTTACAATTGATTAGTAGTTTAAGAATATGACAAAATTAGAGAAGAAAGCAGTTTTTATAATTGTTTTGATGACATTGGTTTGGGGCGGAACATTTCCCTTGGTTAAAGTTTTACTTAATTTTCTTTCACCTATTAATCTGCTTATGTATAGATTTTTATTTGCTGCTCTTATTGCACTACCTTTCTTCCTAAAGAGCATTAAAAAGGGCAGGAAATATGTTCCAAAGCTAATACTACTTAGTGTCCTTCTCTATATTGCATACTATGCCCAGACTGTAGGCTTAAAGTACACTACTTCTTCAAAAAGTGCTTTTATAACAGGTTTGTACATCATTTTCACTCCGATCTTTGCCTTATTTTTTACAAGGGAAAAGCTAACTCTTAAACTGTTAATATCCCTGTTGTTATCTATTACGGGTCTTGCTCTTCTCTCTAACCTCTCTTTTATGCATTCTGAAATAAATATTGGAGACCTTATTACGGTAATTTCTGCTGTAACATTTGCTATCCAGATTGTGCTTACCAATATCTATGCGAAAGAAATTGATATCTTATTTATTACTTCTTCTCAGATGGTCTTTATGTTTGCAATAGGCCTCCCCTTTGCTGGTAATTTTTTAAAAGTCGTTATGCCTCTCTGGGTTCTTTTAAGCCTTATGTTCTTGGGTAGTTTTGCAGGCTTTCTTGCAGTCCTTGCAGAAACGTATAGTTTAAAGTATCTTGACCCTGATAGAGCAGCAATTCTATTTACTCTTGAACCTGTATTTGCAGGTATATTCTCATTTATATTTCTTAAGGAGAAGCTCTCAAAAGAAGGCATCGTTGGTGCTTTCCTCATTCTTGTTGCTATGTGGCTTGCTACTACGAGCAAAGTGAAGAAGGTTCTACCTTCTAAAGAATAGGTTTAACAATACAGTAAGAATTATACTTATAACAATACTTGTTACTACAGGAAAATAGAATGTAAAATTTTTGTGTTGGATAACAATATCTCCGGGGAGTTTGATAAACCCAAATCTTTCGACTAAAAAAAGAATTCCAGCTATCACTAAAAATAATATACCAAGCTCAAAGAAAATTTTACTAAAACGCATTATATACACCATCTTTCTTCATTTAATTTTCTAACATTATACACAAAAATCACCATTCTGTGAAGAGTCTATCCTTGAAAGTTATGAACTTCTAATTTATAATACGTAACTACTGCTTCTCCGTATTTTTTTTCTTTAAACTTTTTGAGCAAATTCTCTCCTTGAATTTCGGCAGGAAGTAATTCTGCCGAAGAATGCTCTGCAATAATCATTGAATTTTCATGTAGCAATGGAAAATAAGCGAGTGTTTTTGTTACCTTTTCCGCAAGCAGCGATGCATATGGAGGATCGAGAAATGCAATATTGAATTTTCCCGGTATTCTTTCCTCAATCCTTCTATAATTTTTAACGGCAGAAAGTACATCTCTTTTCATTATAGATATGTTTCTTTCGGCATCAAGCAAAGAAACATTTTTCTTAAGCGTTTGTATGGAGAGGCTTCCTTTATCAATAAACATAACAAATTTTGCTCCTTCGCTAAGTGCTTCGAATCCTACTGCCCCTGAGCCTGCAAAGAGATCCAGGAAGATGCTATCCTTTATTTTATCTCTTATCGTATTAAATATTGATTCCCTCACTCTATCGCTTGTAGGCCTGAGCAATGCATTTTTAGGCGGCGAGAAAAGAAGTTTTCCTCTAAATTTTCCTGTTATTATTCTCATTAAGCAATTCCTGCAAGTTCTATCTTATCAGAAAATTTATATTTAAGCATTTTCATTAGTTCCGTTTTTTTCTCTTTATCCCACTGAATTTTGTTTTCTATGGTGAGTTGTGCTTGTTTACGCGCAATTTCAAGTAATTTTATATCCTTTTCTCTTAAAAGTGATGTAATTTTGAATTCCGGTAGTCCGTGTTGCTTTAGCCCAAGCAGTTCTCCTGGACCTCTCAACCTTAAGTCTGCTTCGGACACTTCAAAGCCATCAGATGTTTTTTCAAGGATGCGTAATCTATTTAGAGCTTCTTCCTTTTTACTCTGCGTAATGAGAAAACAGTAAGACTGTAAATTGCTTCGTCCTACTCTTCCTCTCAATTGGTGCAGTGTTGCAAGCCCAAAATGATCTGCGTCTTCTATAATTATAACTGTTGCATCCGGCACGTCCACGCCTACTTCTATCACAGTTGTTGATACAAGTACGGATATCTTACCGGATTTGAATGATGCCATTACTAATGCTTTTTCTTTAGAACTCATTGCACCATGTAGAATGCCCACATTAAAATTCTTTAGATACGTTTCTTTTAATTCTTTTACTTTTTCCTGCACGGACTGCAATTCGCTTTTCTCCGATTCCTCTATAAGAGGGCAAACAATGTATCCCTTTCTCCCTGTTTTTAATTCTTCCACGAGTGTGCTGTATGCTTCACTTCCATTTCCTATAAATACTTTTGTTAATACAGGTTTTCTTCCTTTTGGCATTTCCTTTATTTGTGTAATATTCAAATCGCCATAGAGGGTTAATGCAAGTGTTCTGGGAATTGGCGTTGCACTCATTACAAGCGTATGGGGTAGTAGAGCTTTGTTTTTAAGGTTACCTCTCTGCAATACTCCAAAACGGTGTTGCTCATCTACAACAGCAACAGCAAGATTCTTAAATTTTACGTCATTCTGGATCAAAGCATGCGTTCCTATTAGTACATTTATCGTGCCTTTTTCTATCTCGTTTAGCATTCTCTCCCGTTCTTTCCGCTTTGTACCCGAAGTGAGAAGCGCGACATTTGTATTTGCTTTGCTCAAAATCTTTTTTGCTACGCCAAATGTTTGTTGTGCAAGCACCTCTGTGGGGGACATCATTGCTCCCTGATATCCATTCTTTACCGCAACAAATAGTGCAAATAGTGCAACGACCGTTTTGCCAGAGCCAACATCTCCATGTAAAAGCCTGCTCATTGGCTTGCCAGAAGAAAGATCCTTTATGATGTCTTTTATTGCCCTTAGTTGTGCATCTGTCAGTTGGAACGGGAGAAGGTTTCGAAAAGCTTCTATGTCTGCAGACCCTACTTTTAATTTTATGCCTTCCGAGCTTTCTATCTCCTTTTTTCTCAGGCCTAACATCAGCTGCAGCATAAACAACTCATCAAATATCAATCTGTCCCTTGCTTTTTCAAGCAGCTCAAAGCTCTTTGGAAAATGTACGTTGTACAATGCTTTACTAATGGGAAGAAAATTCAAGTTCTTAATAATGTGCGGGTCTAAATAATCTGAAAGAAAAGGTATATACATATCAAGTGCCTTTTTAATTTTATTCCTCAGAGTCTTCTGATAAACACCTTCGGTTAAAGAATATACCGGGATTATACGCATTGAATGAATTGTTTCTTTTCCCTGCTGAATAACCTCATATGTAGGTGAGGGCATTTCCCATTTCCCATACATGAACTGTATCTTCCCTGATAAGATAACAGTCATTCCTTCTTTTAATACACCCTTTAGATACGGCTGATTAAACCATACGGCAGTAACATACCCTGTGCCATCTGTAACAACGGTGGAGAAGATTTTGATTCTTCGTGTCATTTCAGATGTTTTTACAATTTTTCCTTTGATTAGGACGGATGAACCTGACTCAAGATAAGCAATTTTATTTACATGTCTTAAGTCAATGTATTCTCTCGGGAAATAATACAAAAGGTCGATTATATCTCTTATGCCAAGCTTTTTAAGGGATAAAGCAAGATGCGGGCCTATGCCCTTCATATACTGCACAGGCGTATACAAATCTGAGAGAGATATAAAATGTTCTTCTTTTGTTTTTATTTTGCGAAGGAGAGAAAGTGCTTCCTTTACTGTGCTTTCTCTTTGCTCCAATGGAAGCTCTACATAACGAGTAAACAACTCTTTTATTTTTTCCTTTTTCGCATTATCTAGATCTTCCAGTTCATTTATCTTACTGAGGATAAACTTGTCTAATCCGCCTATTACAGCGTCATTTTTAAAGCCTCGTTTGGCTTCGAGATTCAAGGGCCCTTCTATTAAATTACAATTCATTCTAAAATAATTTCTTTTGCAAAGCTCTCCCCATTGAGATGTTCTAAACCGAAGATTTCTGAAATTGTATCTCCCATATCAGAGAAAGAATTTCTTAGTCCAAGATTGTAGTTTTTCCTGACTTTCTTCCCATATGCAACAATAGGTACGAATTCTCTCGTATGGTCCGTATGTGCTTTGAATGTAGGATCGCATCCATGATCTGCCGTGATGAATAAGATATCTGTATCTTTCATACTATCCCAGATATCAGGCAGAGCTTCATCAAAGTCTTTCAGCCCATTCCCATATGCTGTATAATTTCTTCTGTGCCCCCAATGCGAATCAAACTCAACCAGATTCGTGAAGAGCAATCCTTCAAAGTCCTCACGTATCAAGTCAATTGTTTTTATCATTCCGTCGATGTTATTGCTCGTATGAATGCTTTTCGTGAGACCAACGCCTGCGAACAGATCATGAATTTTCCCTATACCTACTACCTCCCTTCCGCTTGCTTTCATCGTGTCAAGTACGGTTTTTCCAAAAGGTTTCAATGCATAATCCCTCCGCTCTGAAGTGCGCACCAAACCGTGCTCAAGGTCACCAATGAAAGGCCGTGCGATAACTCTTGCAACAGCATCTTTGCCGGTGCATACTTCCTTTCTTGCAATCTCACACATTTTGTACAATTCTTCAAGGGGAATAACATCCTTGTGCGCAGCAATCTGAAAAACAGAATCAGCAGAGGTATACACAATAGGGTATCCAGTTTTTATATGCTCATTGTATAACTCTTTAATAATAACAGTACCTGACGCAGGTTTGTTCCCAAGTACTTTTTTTCCTATAAGTTTTTCAAACTTTTCAATTATCTCTTCTGGAAAACCCTGCGGATATGTAGGAAAAGCTTTGTTAAGGATGATACCCATCATTTCCCAGTGACCGCTTATTGAATCCTTGCCTTTTGACTGCTCTTTCATTCTACCATATGCTGAGACGTAATTACCTTTTTTGCCCAAAAGAAATCCTTTTAACCCCATCTTTTCCATATTTGTGAGTCTCAATCCCTCGTTGTACTGCAGTACATGGAGCAGGGTATTTGCACCCCAATCACCGTATTCAATAGCATCGTCTGCTTCGCCTGCACCCACACTATCCAGAACAATCACAATTGCTCTTTTTATATTCATTATTTGCCTCCTTGCATTATTTATAAACATTAAGTATTATCCTACTTTTAAGTTATATTCATATTTTCATTTTTGTCAAAGGCAAATTTTTATACAAAACAATAAATTTGGCAGTTTGAATTGAATGTGGTACAATGCAAAACAGAAATAATGCTATGAACATGTTTTATGCATTAAAGAGTGCCCTGGCACCGAAGCAGAGAACTCTGGTTTCTGTAGCTTAGAGTGATTGTATAATAAAAAAATAAGGAGGTTAATAATATGGCTGAAGATAATAATGTTACTAAGGTAGAATTAAAAAAAGCATATGGGCTTACTGTAATGGCAAGAAGTAATTCTAATCATTGGATTGTGATGGACGGCCCTGAAAAATTCAGGGGGCATAGTGCTGCTCCAAGGCCAATGGAGTTGTTACTTATGGGAGCTGCTGGCTGTACATCTCAGGATGTCATTTCAATTCTTGACAAGATGCAGGTGAAGTATGATGATTTTAAATTGGAAGCTACAGCAGAAAGGGCACCAGAGCATCCCAAAGTATTTACAAAGATTAACTTGAAATACATAATCTGGGGTAATGTTCCGGAGGATAAATTCAAAAAGGCAATTGAGCTTTCGGAAAATAAATATTGCCCAGCTACGGCAATGCTGAGGAAAGCGGTAGAAATCCACACAGAATACAAAATATTTAAAGAATAACCTAAAAATGAGGATAAGAGTAAATTTTGAGAGGCCTGAGGATATTTGCTATATAGGGTATATAGATTTTATAAAAGTGATAACAAGGGGGTTAAGGAGGACATTCCTTCCCCTAAAATTTACAGAGGGCTTTAACTCTCGTGTCAAAGTTGAGATGGGCTTTCCTTTGAGTGTAGGAATGATAGGGGAAGATGAGTATTTCGATTTTTATTTAAGAAAGGATGTAGATACAGAACTCATACAGTCTATGCTTGAAAAAGTATTTAAGAATATTATAAAGATTAAGCGCATCAAGCAGGTACAGGCTAACCTCCCGGCTATTACGTCGCTTCCTGCCGTACTTGTGTATTTCATATACGGTACGCTTAAAGAAGAGATTACTGAAGATATTATTGAAGAAAAGCTCCTATCTATGTCTAAAATGCAAGAAATCATTGTTCTGCGAAAAAAACACGGTGCAGATAAAAAAAAGGATATAAGACCATTTATAAAGGACTTTAAACTGCTAAAAGCAGAACAAAGAAATATTGTTTTCCTTCTCTTGTCGCGTTTTTCTTTTGAAGGCAGCGTAAAGATAAGTGAGATTGAGCAGATTTTAAACAAAAATGGGATAAAGGTAAAATTTGATTATGCAGTAAGGAAAAAAACGAGCGTGAAATACAAGGGGAAACTTATTTCTCC
>CAYONU010000049.1:0-7624 GCA_964405445.1 uncultured Caldisericales bacterium
TTTGCCTGGACTATCAGGCTCTCAAATGCCTTTTGGTCATTAACTGCAAGATCTGCAAGCATTTTTCTATCAATCTCTATGTTAGCTTTTTTTAAGCCATTAATCATTTTGCTATAGCTTAAACCATACTGCCTAGAAAGAGCATTAATTCTTATAATCCATAAGCTTCTGAACTCTCTCTTTCTTTCTCTTCTATGTATATATGAATTTTTCATTGCATGAAGCACAGCCTCATTTGCTGTTCGGAATCGCTTGGAAGAAGCACTTCTATACCCCTTAGCTATTTTTAAAATCTTTTTATGCTTTTTTCTTGTTACAGCTCCTGCTTTTACTCTCATAATTATTCACTCTCCTTTTACTTCAAATATGGAATAAGAGGCTTAACATTCTTTAAGTCTTTTTTGAGTAATTCTCTTTGCTTTAACTGGCTTTTTTTTCTTTTCATACCTTTTTTTTCGAGATGGTGGCTGTGGCCTGCACCATATGCCATTATTTTCCCACTTCCAGTGATTTTAAACCTTTTTGCTGCTGACTTCATTGTTCTCATTTTTTTTGCCATCTTTATCTCTCCTTTCTTTTAGTTTCTTTAGTACTTCTTTGCTGGGTTCGAGGTAGAATATAAGATTTCTTCCTGAAAGTTTTGGCTTGCCAATCGAATACCCAACATCCGAGAGCGCATCTATAATTTTGTAAGCAAGTTCAAATCCTTTATCCGTATGGGCCATTTCTCTTCCCCGAAACCATATTTCTACTTTTATTCTATTTCCGCTTTCTAAAAATTTTCTTACTTTTTTATTCTTTATATTAAGATCATTTTTATCTATTTTTAACCTGTACCGCATTTGCTTCATTTCGATGTGCATCTGTTTCTTCTTTGCTTCTTTCCGTTGCTTATTCTTTTCATAAATAAATTTACCTAAATCCACAATTTTGCATACAGGTGGATTTGCATTAGGAGAAATAGCTACAAGATCATAGCCTCTGTCTCTTGCAAGATCCAAAGCCTCCCGTGAACTCATAACACCCACCTGGCTGCCATTCTCATCTACAACCCTTACTTTCTTCCATCTAATTCTTTCATTTGCAATTACATTTTGCCCTTTAATTCTTTCACCTCCATAAAAAAATTATGGGTAGCACGAGGCTGCCCATTAAAAATAAATTAAACTTCATTTTTAACCTCTCCACAAGCCTCAAGCCGTTCAAGGTAAGAGTAAAACCTCTTTTTATATCTATGATATTATACTACAAAAATGTTAAAAAGCAATCAATATCTAAATGAGCTTTTTCCAATGAATTCTCTTATAATGGAAGTAGGAGGAATTTCATAGGGCATAATAGATATAAAATGAGAAAGGAAATTAAGCAGGCGAAGTGCTTCTACATATTCTTCTTCTTTATAATCTATTGTACGTAGAGCGACCTCAGCGTAATATTTTAGTACTGCTAATTCGTATACCACTGCAGAATTAAACATTACATCTGCATTTTCCTGGAAGGGAAAGATGTATTTTTCCTCTCCCTTTACTACTGTAGGCCACCTCTTTATTGTTTCTGATGCAGTTATTCCTCTAAACCTGCTATCACGCACGATTCTTCTTATGAGGCGTGTGTCCCTTGTGGGGATTCGGTTAATACTGTCAATGTTAAGTTGAGTAAGAGCGCTCACATATATTTTAAATTTTTCTCCTTTGTTTATTGATTCTGTTAGCTTCGGGTTTAACGCATGTAAGCCCTCTACGATTATTATTCCATTTTTATCTATGCGTAGCTTTTTCCACTTTTCGCTCTTCCCCTTAAAAAAATCGTATTTAGGAATATCTACTTTTTCCCCTTTTAAAAGAGATGTAATCTGTTCTTGCAAAAGACTGTGGTTGATTGCATTGAAAGAATCGTAATCCAATTCTCCTTTTTCATTTATAGGTGTTTTATCCCTGTCAACAAAATAATTATCCGTAGATAAGATAACGGGTTTCAAACCGTTAACCCTTAGCTGGATAGCTAATCTTTTTGCGAACGTTGTTTTTCCTGAAGAACTCGGGCCAGCAATGAGTACTACTCTTTTCTTATTTTTTATCGTATCCGCTATATTGGAAATTTTTTTCGAATGGAGCGCTTCCTGTATTTTTATTAGCTCGGATGCTTGTCTTTTCACTATTTTTTCGTTTAGATCTCCCACATACCTTACTCCGAGTGTTTCTACCCATCTTTTGGATTCCCAGAATGCTTCAAATAGCTTCTTTCTATCAGCTATTTTGCCCACTTGATTAATATTATTATGGTCAGGGAGAAGGATAAGGAATCCAGGAAGGTACGGTATAATGTCAAATACTTTTATCATGCCTGTTCTATGAAGCAGGGGCCCGGCAAAGTATGCGGCATATCCGTCAATAGAATATATAGGAATGTTATCTCTTGAAATATAACGAAGTAACCTTATGTCATCTATTCTCTTTTCCTTTTCCAACCTATACATAGCTTCTTCTTTTGTTAAATCGAATTTATCAATCTGTTTATCCTCTTTAATAAGGTTTTTAAGTTCTGTTTTTATTTTGTATATAGCATCATCGTTATGAGTTCCTTCTACTTCACCGTAGAGCGCATTTCCGTATGAGTGTTTTATAGACACTCTTAACGAAGTATTTATCCGTTTTGCACAGTAAGAAACTAAAAAAGCAAGTGTTCTTTCATATGTCCTACTACCTTCTCTATCTTTAATAGAAAGTAATTTCACGGAGGAAGGCTCTTCTACTTCATCAAGAAAACCCATCCTTTGATTATTCACAATTGCGCAGGTATATGGGTAATCCACATTGCCTACAATATCAAGTATTCTCTTTCTCATTTTTCCTCTTCATTAACTTTTATATTATGAATGTATGTTAATATTATATTCACTTATAACAATATTTGAAAATTGTAGAGAATGACGCAGATACTTATAATTGGACTTGCTATTCTGAAACTTCCAACAAATGTTTCTCAGTTCCTCGTTGATATTTTTTTCTTGCAGTTTTATAGCGGATTCTGCTTTTTGCATTTGTTTTGGGTTGCTAATATAACTGTTGCAAGGGTCTGCTATCCTATTTTTGTTATCAATATTTCTCCTTCAAGAATTCTTTCATCTGCAAATGGAGATGAATTGAGAAAAGTATGCCTAGAGCATACAGAACCGTATAGGGCAGGAAAAACAAACCTGCCCTTTTAGAAATACTCCTTTTATTTACTCGCTGTATGTTATCGTGATTGTTTTTGTATCAGGATCCCAATCTACGGTACAGCCCAAATTTTCTGTAACAAACCTCAAAGGTAGCATTGTTCTACTATTTACGATAATAGGTCTAACATCATGATTATTTGAGTCTATCCATTTCTTTTCTCCGTTTACTCTTGCTTGAGGTTTATTAATCCACAGCTCAATCACTGTACCCTTAAGATTAATCGTCACTTTTCTTTCTTTTCCGTCCCATTTTATTGTTCCACCCAGGGCCTCAACTATTGCTCTTATTGGTACAACTGTCCTACTCCATTTAAGAATAATTACAGGTTTTGTCCCTCTGCCCGGGTCTATTTCCTGATTTACTCCGTTTACTGTCATATTTGGATTGTTAGGTTGAAGTGTAATGATAATTTCTGGTCTATATATCACCGTAATTGTTTTTGTTGCCTCATTTCCTGCTTTATCTGTCGCAACGATTGTTATTGTATTGCTGTCCTTTGTCAAATTAACTGTAGTGCTGAAGGAACCGTCGGAAGAAACGGAAACATTATTTTTATTTATAGTTAGTTTACGTAAGCCTGATTCATCTGTTACTGTTCCTTTTACGATAGTAAAATCCGCATTCGCTATTGAATTATTATTTGGTGAGATTATTTTTATATCTGGTGGCGTAGTATCTCTTACAACACCTTCTACATTCACAGACACAGCATTTGTAGGAAAAGAAAGTTTTTCATTGTTCAGAATCGTTCTTACGAAATAATTGTACGTTTCACCATTTTTTACAACTCTATCCAAATAAGAATCCTTAAGAGCATCAAGCCTGGCAATTTCTTTGAAAGAGTTATCCTCTTTTTTGAATACAGCGTATCCTTTTACATTACTTTTACTGATGGTTTTCCAGTTTAGGGTTACCCCCTGCTTACTTACGGATCCAGCGACACAAGGAACGCCAGCATCCGAAGGAAGATTACTTACATCAAAACTCTGTATGCGTCTGTTTAAAGTATCAGCTATATAGAGATGATCATTTGAGAGTGCTATCCCAGATGGGTAGAGAAAGTATCCTACATATCCCTTTACGGCACCGGGAAAGCTATTTAGAACCGATGCATCACCTAACGGTCCACCTTTCTTGCCAAATTCGTATAAAAATTTCCCATCATTATCATATACCTCTATACGTGATAATGCACTGTTACACACATAGATATTTCCATTATTGTCTGCAGTGACTCCTTCCGGGGTACTGGACATCTCGGATTCAGGATATTTGATCGGTATTGTTATAAGATGCTTGGTCTTCATATTGAAGGCTTCTACAGCAAAGTTTGATGTATCCGCAATGTAAAGGATATCTCTCTTCACGAAAATTGCAGCAGGATAAACGGATCTTTCGATTGAAGTACGTACTTTGGATAGATCAATCTCTCCTTTTTTAACAAAACTTCCTTTCGACCATTTTCCATATATTACTTTTCCTTCAGAAGATGCAATATAGAGTATCCCATTTTTAGATATAGTGATAGCAGAAGGGTAGAAACCTGTTAGAGATGAGTCAACATCTGCTGAAAGTCCATTATTGTAAAACCTCGTGATTGTACTATCGTTTCCATTTAACAAATATACACTGTTATCTTCTCCCAGCGCAATATCACCTATGATAAGCTCGTTTTCCTTTATAAAATTGGAAAATCTCTTGGAGTAATCAGGAAAAACATTAAAGCTTTCAAGGTAACTTCCATTTTTGTACAGATATATCCTTCCCATATAATTATCTAGTACAGCCATCATTCCAGAGCTATTCACTGCCACTTTAGAAGGGTATATAAATGCACCGGAGAAGAATTTGTTTGACGCAATATACTGCTTGAAGTTTCCCGAAAGATCAAATACTTTGACTGTTGAAGCATACGGGTCACTAACAAATACACTTTTGCCTTTAATAAAAATTCTTGTTGGATGAATGAGTTTATTCTCTTTATTTCCAAGATTGCCAAATGAGAATTTATAATCTCCGTTCTTATCAAATACAACTATTTGTGAGTTTCCCGTATCTGCAACATATATATTCCCATTCTGTGCAATAGCTACACCTTTTGAGTATGCAAGTCCACCTTTGCTGTGACCAAACAACTCTATCCTTTTAACTAGTTTCAGATTAGTATCTATTACATCTATTGAGGAGTGAGAACTATCTGCAATATATAGGTAACCATCATTCCCTTTTGTAATTTCTTCTGGCATGCCTAAAGATGCATTTTGAGCAATCATTTCTCCACTTAGGTCAAACTTGAAGATTCCGGATAATGCTGTTGCAAATATGTATCCTTTGTCAATAATAAAATCAGTGAGAAATGGGAATTTTCTGACGTCTGCTATCGTTCTTTTGTATTTTAGGTCTTGAGAGAATTTTAAAATTCTTGAGAAAGTTCCAATAGTGAATCCTCCCTCATCTATTTCTCCAAAAATAGATCCATAATCTAATACATATATGTTGCCATTTTTATCCATTTGTATCTCTTGTGGATAGAACACAAATGGGACTTGTCCTACCTCACCATTTTGATGTACATCCTTAAAAGGGATGTCTGAATTAGAAAAGTCCATATCTTCAAGAGAAAAATTCTTATCAACTTTTAATATTCTTCCGGTTGCTTCATCACAAATGTAGATATTGCCATCTTTATCTTCTGATATTCCCATAGGCTGATCCACCGAATATGGTTCGTATATCGTAGAATATATGCCAAACTTGTAATTACCGTTTGCATCAAATGCCAAAACCCTTCCTAATTTTTGGTCAGTCGTGTAAATAATATTGTTGAACACTGATATTCCATAGGGTTTTACAAACTGACCTTTAGCAGTACCAAACCTTTCTATAGTCTGTTTTTCCTTACCATTTTTTCCAAAAGAAACTATAACATCTTCCTTGGCATCGACAAAATATAGGTTGTTATCATCTACAGATAGACTTAGTGGGCTTGGCTTAAATGTAAAAGTTTTATAATAAGGATACCAAAAGCCTACATTCCGTTTAACTGTAAACTGAGTTATCGTATTGACCAATTTATATGTATCTTTTGAAAAGATGTCAATCCTGCGGTTTCCAAAATCGCCTACGTAAATATTTTTGTTACCCACGGCAATACCTGTTGGGCTACTTAAATAATCATTTCCGAATTGTTCCAAAAAATTCAAATTATCATCGAAAATCAGTATCCTGTTATTTACAGTATCGGTTATATAGATATTGCCATCTTTGTCCAACGAGACACCGGATGGTGCATTGAATGCATACGAACCGTCTTTCCCAAATGAATTTATTTTCTTGATGAATTTTCCATCCTTAGAAAATACAGCTATACCACTGCCAGTTGTTGCTTGATTATAACTATCTAGAACAATAATATTGCCATCCGGCAGCACTGCAACATCTGAAGGCCTGTACAGATAATCTTTCCCACCAAACATCCTTATAAATTTTCCTTTTTTGTTAAACTCCTGAACTCTACAATTCCCCTGGTCAACTACAAAAATGTTATTATCTTTGTTCACAAAAATTCCTTGAGGATACAGAAGTTCTCCTTGCTCTATTCTGCCACATAATACATTGCCCTGTGGTGAGGAAACACCGTCTGCAAGGACAATTTTTCCAGATAAAGAGGTAAGAAGCAGAATAAACACAACAGCAACTGTTATAATTTTTTTCATCGTTACCCTCCTTCTGAGATATTTTTCTGATCAAGTATTTCTATTGCTCTCTTTTTGTCCATTCGTGCGACGTACACGTCCCAGGCACCTGCGCTTCCCATTAAGGGATTACTCAACATAAATGAACCTGTTATGCCTGCACCTGGTCTCTTTAGCATTACATCAATGCCACTTTCCTCGAGGAGATTTTTTACAATGTCTGCTTCAAACTGGTTCTTAGCAGTCAAAACTACAACCCATTCGAAATCTTCTTTCGTAGGCTCTAACTTTGCTCCGCAATATTTGCAATACACAGCATCATCTGGATTCTCTCTTCCACACCTCGGACAAATTTTCATTTTTCCATCTCCTAATTACATTATAATCAACAAAAGGAAATTAACAATATTTAAATAGTACTGTTGTTATACCTAAATTATTTTAAGATGTAGATGCTTTCAAAAATTTAATTGTAAGAACTGTTTTAGATTTTTCCTTGTCATTTTTAGGGGTGTCTTTTGCGACGAAGAATCTCGCCTTTTGAAAGAAAGATCCTTAACAAAAATAGAATTGCTTTCATAAGAAAAAGAGTGCAAGATGGCAAGAACTATGAGATTCTTTGTACTATGATAAAATGCGATGGGTATATTACTTTTGTATAAAAACAATTTCTATGTATAATTCTAATAAAAAGCAAATTATATTCTG
>CAYONU010000050.1:0-7459 GCA_964405445.1 uncultured Caldisericales bacterium
ATAGGTGCACCTGCAAGTGAGCAAGAGCTTGTAACTGAACCGGCAATTGCAACAACATGATTGTCGTTAATAAGTTTCGAGAATGCATTTGCTGCTTCTGTTGGATCTGCTTTGTCGTCCTCAAATACCATCTCAACCTTTCTACCCAGCACTCCACCTTTTGCATCCCATTCTCCAATTGCCATTTCATAACCCTGCTTAGTAGATTTGCCAAATGTTGCTGCTGGACCTGTTACTGGGGCAACGCCACCAATTAAAACTGGTTCCTCTTTTTTAGCAACTGGTTTGCTGCTTCCACCGCATCCTGTCAAAATCGTACTGAACAGCACAGTAACGATGAGCAATGAAATAAGCACTAAAATTGCTTTTCTCTTTTTCATCTCTTTACCTCCTTTATTTTTGGTATATAAATTGGGGCTGGTATATCAGAAATGTGCAAATAAGTCAATAGTACGAACATCTCATTAAAATCCACATGAAATCGAATGCATTACTCAATATCTCCAATAATTATGCTTTGAAACAAAATAATTTCGTGTATAATTTTAATGAGACGTATAAGATTCACATCCTTAAAAGAGAGGAATATGGATATTAATGTAGATGACCCGAGGAAAATTTATCAGTATAAAAAAGATAGCAGGTTACCCGTGTACAAAATAATAAGTAGAAACGAATTGTACACAGAGTACAAGCTGTCCTTTGAAAGTTATGTTAAGCTTCCTCAAAAGGAAACAAATATTGCTTATGCATATTATTTTAAAGCAGAAAAAAATAACCGTGGCAAACTTGTCATTATTCTACATGGACTTGGACACAGAGGATTAGAATCCATGTTTTATTTTCCTCCGGAGTTCGCTAAACGAGGGATATCTTCTATTGTACTAACGCTTCCCTTCCATGGTGAAAGAAAAAAATACGGTGCAAACGATGGAGAAGGATTTTTTGTGCTGGATTCCGTTGCTGTGCTCACTCACTTCAGGCAAGTAATAGTAGACACAAGAACCCTTATTGATTTTACCAAGAATGGGATTATTAAGAATGCGGATGAAATCTCCATATTTGGCTTAAGCTTAGGAGGGATGAGTGCAGTAATTGCAATGGGCGTAGACGAACGTATTGAAAAAGGAATCTTTGCGCTTGCAGGTGGAAATATTGCACAAATATTCTGGAAGAGTCTAGTCACATTACCTTTAAGACGATATATTTATGCAGTAGAGCAAAACTACGATATTTCACGGAAGAAGAAAGAATATACTAAAATTTCTCTGCTGTACGATCCCCTAACTTTTGGCAAATTTATAAAAGGAAGAAGAGTTATAATGATCAACGGGATAGGAGATCCAATTATACCAAGAAGCGCAACAAATGAATTACGCAAATCCCTTGATAATCCTCCAATTACATATCTATTTGGAGGACATAGTACTATAATGATCTATAGAAAATCCATTGCCAAGAAAATAGCTGCATTTCTGCTCAAAAAGTGAAACCGTCATTTGGAAAATACTTTTTCTCTGTAGGGCAGGGCGAAACCTGCCCTACCATTTAAAATCTAATATTATATATGAGCAAGAATGCAAGTATCTGAAGTATATACTTACTTATGACTTCTGGAGGAGTTTTATCTATCTCAATCTCAATTGTCTCTGCCAACTCTTTTACTGCTTCTACTATTCTTCCTGCTATTATTTCTGATACCTTTCTTGAAAATGCTTTTTCTCGTGTTATACGGTTATAAATAACTTTGTATAAAGCGTTTTCATCTCTAAAATTTTTTATGAAAATGTTCTCTAGAAGCTCTAGAGAGACTTGTGCGATATCATTTTTCTCTACATCGGGCATATTTGGGAGAGCCGTAAGGGATTGGCTCAACGCCTGTTTTAAAGTAAGGGAGATCTTTTTGGGATCTTTGACATCTTTAAGCTTCTCTTTAAGTAAAGGAACAATAGAGTATGCTTTGTACCCTATAAAAATAATATACCCAAGATAAGAGTCTACATTGAGTAATCGTTTTAGCTGTTCAATAGAAATTATTCTTATTGCTTTATTAATCTGGCTTGTAGAAAGTATGTTTAACATTTCTTTTGTTATTACATACATCATATTAAAGATATCATAACTCTCTCCATAGGATACATAGAGGTTCAGTAACTTAGCATCTTCTCTTGTAATTACCTGCCCATGGTTTTGAAAGCCCCATACTAGGGTATGAGAAGTCTTTTCTGCAAGTATTGTTCGTTCTCTTTCCGGTTTATCCTTAAACATATATCTGTAAAGAAAACTATATGCATAAGATTCTCCCGTAGTGAGAGCTCTGTAACACATATTTACAATAGTAGGATTAATTTGAGATACAACTGGTGTAATATAATTTGTCACTGTATTTATAGAAATGTCAACTGCATCTTCCCTTTTTATACCAGTTGTTTTTATAATTTCTGCTGCAAGTTGCAACGCAAGAGGGAAGAAATCCGTAGATATCTTGTTATATATCTGCAAGAATGGGTAGTATCCTTCGAGGGCAGAAATATGAAGGTTTTCTATTAAGGGATGCTCCATTTGCATATCTAGCGGCCCTAGTTCAGACTGAGGACCCATAATAATTTCATCAGCACCAAGTGCCATTAAAGTTGCAGCACTCTTAGCATAAAGCGGAATGATCGCTTTGAGTTTTTTACACTTAGAACGTATTACATTAACCATCTGATATGCGGGATGGGGATAACCCCCTCCTGAAAGAATGATCATATCGATACGTGTTTCCTCTGGCGGTGTAGGAATTTTATTAAGCTGGTCTATAAGTTCAAACATATCACTTCTGTCAATAGCAGCATCCTCACCGTACGTAAAAAATAGTAGATAACGATGCTCGTTGACTTTGGACTCTTTCTCTTTTTCTGACGGAATAGGGGATTTTAAAGGCAGTTTCTTCTGCGCCTCTTCCTTCTTTTTAGGTTCTTCTGTTTGCTTCCCATTTTGCTTTTTTGCTGCATTGTCCTCTTTTTTGTTCATCATTCTCTCCTTTCATAAAATTTTATTAAAACTCATACATTATACCTCTTTCAAGTATTTTAACATTATCAGATACAATTTCAAATCTCTCTGGGATTCGTGTATGTATAGGGAGTAGAATTTCAGGGTTGATTTCCCTTGCCATACGGAGTAGGTCAGGTTGTGCAGCATGTCCCGGGGAATGAATTCTAAAATACGGAATATTAAAAAGCTTCAACCAATTTGATAGAATCTTCATATTGCTCTCATCAAGACTTGCAAGAGGTTCTCCGCCTGAATGTATATACAATGCACCCCTTTCCGGTTTTATATCTATGAGTTCAGGCGTACTGATAAAGTCAAGCAGCATTACAATATCTTTTTGGTTCTTAAAAACATATTCTGCATCAACAAATTTGCTATCAAATGCCTTTTCCCAACCCTTAAGTTCCCGTTGAGGTTTGTAAACAAATGTATGTGGAAATGAAAGAATATTCTCTGCAAATTCATTTCCCAGACTGCTATAACGCTTTAACATAAATGCATAGGGCAGAGTCACAATAAAGTTCCTTTTCTTTTCACGAGCAACTTCAAAAAATGTTTGGATCCTGCTAATATGAGGTTCATACGGATTTGCAAAGAGAATACCCCCACACTGTTCCAAAACATCCATTACTTGCTTCTTTAATTGCTCTTCAGTGAGGCTCGTGACGAAACCCCAGCCGAAACGTGTGCCCTCGGTAATCAAAATATAAGGGTGAGCATCTCTTGCTTGCTTAACAAAATTAGAGGACTTTTCACTAAATCTGCCGTGAAAATAGATATCTCCCGTGTAAAACACAGTACCTTTTGGAGTGTCTATTTTAAAAGCCATTGCACCGGGGATATCATGATCAATCAGTATAGGAGACACAGTAAAAGGCCCTATTCGAACTGGCGAGTTAATAACTTTTACATTGGAAACGCTTCGCTTTATTATTCCTTTTTCCATAAAAAAGGAGAGTATTTCTTTTGAATAATCACTCATATATTTATCAATAGAGTCATTTATAAAATCTATCAGTCCAATGTGGTCAAGATGTGCATGAGAGAAGAATACAGCTTTTATATCCACATTAAGTGGCTTTCTATCTGAAGGAATCTCTTCTCTATAGAAATTCTTGAAAGGAGGAAGTTCATCCATAGCAACATAATCATTTACTCCTTTCCAATACCTTCCTACAAGATACTCATTGAAATAAGTATTATTCACTGAAAATTTTTTTCCGAAATCAAAAAGAATGCCAACACCATCCTCTTCAATTAATATTTTATTTCCACCAATTTCTCTTACTCCATCAAAAAATCCAATCCTCATTCTTCACCTCCGTTCTTATTTAAGGAAAAAAATTATAACACCTTATGTCCAAAAATCAAATTACTCGTGCTCAAAAAAGCTCTGTGGAATAGAATCTATTTGGGGTACTTGACAAATTTTCAAAATGTGTATAATTATAAATTAGTTATGAATAAACATACAAAAAAAGAAAGAATAAAAATGATAAAGAAAATACTGACGGATGAGGAAATAAAAAGCCAGTTTGATCTGCTCAAACTCCTTAGAAAAAGAGGGCTCTCTGTTACACAGGCAACAATTGCAAGAGACTTTGAGGAAATTGGAGTAATAAAAGTTAAAAGGGGAAGAAGAGTATTTTACCGATTGCCAAAGGAAGAAAATGAGGAACTCGAAAAAAAGTTAGAAGTTTCTTTTGAAAATTTCGTTGTCGGAATGAAACGCACAGATAATTTGATTCTTTTGAAGACAACACCGGGGAACGCAAGTGGAGTAGCAAGTATTATTGATAAATTAGAACTAAGCGAAATTGTAGGTACTATTGCAGGAGATGATACAATACTTGTTATTGCAGATAAGAAAAAGGTTGCTAAGGCACTAAATTTTTTTAAAAGATTGATGGAAGAAGCTCATAAATAATTTAAGGAGGAACAATGAAAAAAGTTGTACTTGCTTACAGTGGAGGACTTGATACATCTGTAATCCTGAAATGGTTGGTCAATAAAGGATACGATGTAACTGCATTTATTGCAGATGTTGGACAAAAAGACAATTTTGATGCAGCAAAAGAAAAAGCTTTAAAGACAGGTGCATCAAAAGTTTACGTAGAAGATTTAAGAAAGAGGCTTGTCACGGAATTTATATTCCCTGCCCTTATGGGAAATGCAATTTATGAAGGGAGATATCTGCTCGGCACAGCCCTTGCAAGACCACTTATTGCTCAGAAACAGATAGAGATAGCAGAGAAAGAAAAAGCAGAATACGTAGCACATGGGGCAACGGGCAAAGGAAATGATCAAGTAAGGTTTGAGTTATCTTATTATGCTTTAAATCCCGAAATAAAAGTAATCTCACCCTGGAAAAATAAAGAATTCCTAAAAGATTTTGAAGGACGGACAGACCTAATTAATTATGCAAAGAAGAATAGCATACCTGTAAAAGCAACAAAGGATCGCTTATTCAGTGAAGACGAAAATCTTATGCATATAAGCCATGAGGCAGGCATCCTTGAAGATCCTCTTTCAAGACCTGAAGAGTACATTTTTACACGTTCAAAATCACCAAAAGATGCACCGGATAAAGAAACAATCATTGAAATTCATTTTAAGGATGGCATCCCGATAAAAGTTGTAAATACAGATGATGGTACAGTAGAAACCGACCCCTTGAAACTATTTTTGTATCTCAATAAAATTGGTGGTGAAAACGGTATCGGGAGGCTCGATATGGTTGAAAACAGATTTATAGGAATAAAATCAAGAGGTGTGTACGAAACACCGGGTGCCACCATTCTATGGATAGCGCACAGAGATCTTGAAGGCATTGCAATGGACAAGGAAGTAATGCACTTAAGAGATATGCTCGCCCCAAAATTCTCGGAGCTCATATACAACGGCTTCTGGTTTTCTCCTGAAATGGATTTTATGTTTTCCGCAACGGAAAAGAGTCAAGAAGCAATTGATGGAAAAGTGATACTTTCAATCTATAAAGGCAATGTAACGCCTATCGGAAGAGAATCTCCCACATCTCTATATGACAAGGATCTTTCAAGCATGGACATTGAAGGTGGATTCAGTGCAGAAGATTCAAAAGGTTTTATTAATATAAATGCTATAAGGCTTAAAGCACATGCGGTTGTTCTAAGGGAAAGGAACCCTTACAAATGGAGGAAACGGTTGTATGGAAAAGCTCTGGGAAAAGGGATTTAAGATAGACAGAGACATAATTTCATTCACAGTTGGCAAAGATTATATGCTTGATGAGAGGCTCGTAAAATACGATTGCCTCTCTTCCATAGCACATGCTAAAATGCTGAACAAAATAGGTATTTTGACTGACAAAGAGAGAGATGCAATAGTCAAAACATTAAAAGAGATCATCTCTCTTTCCGAAGAAGAAAAATTTAAAATTTCACCAGGAGATGAAGATTGCCACACAAAGATTGAAAATTATTTAACGGAAAAATTAGGAAAAACCGGAGAAAAGATTCATACTGCACGCTCTCGTAACGATCAGGTCGTTACAGCATTAAGATTGTACTATAAGGACGAATTAAATAAAATTAAAAAACTCGTAAACGACTTTTCAGATGCATTAAAATTTTTTGTAGGCAGATATGGAGATATAAAGATTCCGGGTTTTACTCATACGAGGAAAGCAATGGTTACCGACGTAAGAACATGGGGAAACTGTTTTATAGAGAGCCTCTCCGACGATGCAGAAATGGCTAATGCAGTAATTCATCTCATTGACCAGTCCCCTCTGGGGACTGGTGCAGGCTTTGGTATTCCGGTCTTAAAGATTGACAGGAAACTTACACAAGAATTATTGCATTTCAAAAGAATACAGAATAATCCAATCTATGTACAGGACAGCAGAGGAAAATTTGAAGCAGAAATTGTATCTATTCTTTCAATGATTCTATTTGATATCAACAAACTTGCATCGGACATAATCATCCTCTCTATGGATGACATAAAAATTTTCGTCATACCGGATAAATTTACCACAGGCAGCTCAATGATGCCACAGAAGAAAAATCCTGATGTTTTTGAAATTGCAAGAGCAAACTATGTAAAAGTTGTTTCTCTGGAAATAAGGCTGAAGATGCTTCCTGCAAACCTTATTTCAGGATATCATAGAGATTTGCAACTTACAAAAGAAGCAACGTTTGAAGCATTTGACACAACAGAGAGTACATTAAGGATAATGAGTAAAGTGGTAAAAGAATTAAAAGTTAATAGAAAAAATGCAAAGAAGTTTGTAACAAAGGAACTTTTTGCCACACAAAGAGCATATAAACTCGTAGAAAAAGGCATTCCGTTTAGAGAAGCATACAAAATAGTCTCAAAAGAGATATTAAAATACTGACAAATAATCATTACTCTATAGTTCACTCTAAAATCAATAATA
>CAYONU010000051.1:0-7443 GCA_964405445.1 uncultured Caldisericales bacterium
TTAAAAAATGTTTTTCAATGTTTTTGCAACAATGAAAAGTAGTTCTATCAGGCAACAATTTTGTCATGAACAGAAAATTTTATACCTTAAAACCTGATTTAACCCATCCCATTGACAAAACGCCTGTATTCAACTATAATTGTTATTGTTATGAAAAGTAGATTAAAAAAAAGCGATGAGTATAGCCACATGAAAAAGGATACAATATTAAACATAAAAGTTATTACAAATGCAAAGAAGAATGAAGTTGTAGACAGGAGGGAAGGTAATATTACGATAAAGCTTAATGCGCATCCTGAAAAAGGAAAAGCAAACAAAAAGCTTATAGAATTTCTATCTGAATTACTAAAAGTAAGGAAGAGTAATATCACGATACTAAAAGGTGCCACATCACATATTAAAAAGATAGAAATCAGAAATATTGATGAGAAGCAATTGAGTAAGCTATATGAATAAAAATATTATATTTTTTATAATTGCTTCGCTTGTTGTTTTTTCAGATCAGTTAGCTAAATTCATCGTAAGGCATAAACTTCCTGTCGGAAAGGAAATTCCTATTATTGGCCACGTTGTTTCTCTTACTCATATTAGAAACAGTGGTGCAGCATTCGGGATTCTCCAGAACGGGCGTATTCTTTTCATTATTGTAGGTATTGTCTCTCTTTTTGTTATATTATACTTTCTTCATTTTTTTACTTCTTCGGTTTTTCTTATAGTTGGCGGTGGATTACTTTTTGGCGGTATCATTGGCAATCTATTAGACAGAATATTCTTAGGATATGTGACGGATTTTATCTATTTTGCTCATTGGCCTGTATTTAATATTGCCGATTCTTGTGTTGATATAGGTCTTTTCTTAATTGCTGTTTATTTACTCTTCTATAATAATGCACCTTCTTAGAGCAGATAAGAAAGAAAGAGTAGATATTTTTCTTTCTAAAAAACTAAAATATACGCGTGCTTATGTGCAAAAGCTTGTAAAGAAAGGCTATGTAAGAGTCAATAAAGATGTTGTGAAGCCGTCATATGTATTGAAAAAGAATGATTTGATCGAAGTACAGGAGATGCCGCCTGAAGAGTTAAACATTGCAAAAGAAAATAAACCCTTGGAAATTGTTTATCAGGATAAATATCTTGCAATCGTCAATAAAGAAGCAGGCATCATTGTGCACCCTGTGGGCAGGAAGAAAGAAAATACACTTGTTAATAGATTGTTGTTCCATTTAGATGGTCTCTCCGGGATCGGAGGTGTAGTACGTCCGGGCATTGTGCATCGACTTGATAAAGATACATCTGGCCTGCTTGTTGTAGCTAAAACGAATGAAGCGCATTTGAAACTATCTGCATTGCTTAAAAAACATCAGATTGATAGGAGATATATTGCGCTCTTGAAAGGGCATTTGGATAATAAGAAAGGTACAATAGATATACCTTTAGGGAAGAAAGGCAGAGGGGAGATAAAGATGATTGTTTCTCCTTTCGGCAGGTATGCTGTAACGCATTACAGAGTAATAGAAGAAATAGGGCCTTATTCGCTCGTCATAGCAGAATTAGAGACAGGAAGAACACATCAAATACGTGTGCATTTTGCATACATTGGACATCCGGTTGTTCAGGACCGTTTGTATGGAGGAAGAATAAGTGGGGATATTTCACTCAATAGACAGTTTTTACATGCCTATGAAATTTCTTTCATTCATCCTATAATAGGTGAAAGGGTTACGGCATATGCAGTATTGCCAGAAGACTTGCAAAGGGCACTGAAGGAGCTAAGAGCTAAATGGAAGAAGAAAAAGTAATTGTTGTAAATAAACAGGTAAAAAGGAATTATGACATTATAGATACAAAAGAAGTGGGTATTGAGCTAATGGGCTATGAAACGAAATCCATAAGGCAGGGCAAGGTGAACTTAAAAGGGAGTTTTGTAAAAGAGAAAAACGGGGAATTTTTCGTGTACAAAATGTTTATAGCAGTGAATCCTTCAGTGTATAATATAAAGGATGAAAGAAGGCGAAGAAAGCTATTACTCCATCGGTATGAGATTATCAGATGGAGTACAAAAGTTAAAGAAAAGGGGTATACAATTATCCCTCTTGATGTTCATACAATAAGGAATCGTATAAAGTTGAGAATTGCATTGGTGCGTTCTAGAAGGTTGTTTGGCGACAAAAGGAAAGAGGAAGAAAAAAGATTAAAAAAAGAAATGAACAGAGCAAGGAGGCTGAGGTGAGAAGGGTTGTTGCTATCATTTTGCTTTTTGTAATGTTATTTGCATTTACGCCCGTATATGCTGCAAATGGTTTTTATCTGGTAAGAGTAAATACATCTGTTTTAAATGTAAGAAGTGCCCCTTCTACGGGAACTCACATCTTATATCAGGCTAAACAAGGTGATTTGTTTGAGCTTCTTCATTCCGAAACAAATGTAAAGGGAGAGAAATGGTACAGAGTATATGATTTTAATAAAAATAAAGTCGTTTATATTGCTTCATGGCTTACGGATAATACAGGCATTCGTATTCAGGGAGAAGATGCAGATTTTAAAGCAGAAGTTACCGCCGATGTCCTGAATGTTCGTGTAGGACCCGGTACGGAATTTCCTGTGGTGGATATATTAAGCAAGGGTGACACAACTCAGATAAAACGCATTATAAAAAGGTCGGATGGAGAGGAATGGTACAGGTATCAGGGTAAGAATGGACAGTACAAGTATATTGCAGGCTGGTATACAAAAAAAGTAGAAGAGCCTCCTGTTAAGCCTGTCCCGGTTAACAAAAGCTCTCGTGCAGTAGCCTTGTACTATATAAACCTCAGGAGAGGCCCATCACTTGACGATGCAAAAATAGATTTAATAAGAAAAGGAAGCTTGCTTCCGGTTGTTGGTATAGCGAGAAATGCGCAAAAAGAAGTCTGGATAGAAGTACAATATAAAGGAAAAATAGGATGGGCATATTCCCCACTCTTTAAAATTACCTCTTTGCCTTCTTTAAATCTTTCTAAGATAGGTATTAAAGGTAAGATAAGCGATTATGTGCATTTTAGAGCAGGGCCGGGTACGAATTACTCAGTTCAGACTACACTGAACCCTGGTACGTCCGGTATCGTAATAGGCGTTGCAGAAAATGAAAATAAGGAAATTTGGTACGAGTTAAATATAAATAATAGAGGGTGGATAAGGTCAGACTTAATTAATATTGAAAAGAGCGAAAAAGGAGAAATCAATAAAATTACCTGGGTAATAGCTCCTCATGGAATAGATGTGATAATAAAGGGCAAAAGTTTGCCCAATCCTGCCATATCAGTATTAGAAAATCCTGTAAGGCTTATATTGAACTTTTCTAATACAATTGTAGAAAAAGAGAGTGCTCTTTTGATCAATGTGCCTCCTATTGTACGTGTAAGATATGAGCAAGATAGCAGTGCAAAGGTAACAGTAGATCTGAACGACAGAATACCCTTCCAGGGTGAGAAAAAAGATAGCGGAACATTTGTTCTCCATTTAAGATTGCCTAAAAAGGGAGAGAAAACAATAGTTCTTTCCGGTACGAGTATATATGTACCTGTAACGGTTTCCGATGGAAAAGAATTCTTAAGCTTAAACGACCTGCTAAATTATTTTGGTGCAAAACTTACAACAAACGCAGGTAACACCATAAGTATAAATCTATTTGGGAAACAGGTGACTATTGATAAGAGTAAACTTTTAAAAAAGGATAACGAACTTTTCATTTCGTCGGATCTGCTTTCTAAAGTATTTAATGTTTCCATAGTGTCGACGGATAAAACAATTTATATTGATCCTGTGCTTGAGGAATACAAGAAAAAAGATTCAGAGCTCTCTTTTACATTTTCCATCCCTACGAAAATAAAGAAAGAAAAAACTGGCACATCATTGTATCTTATCTTCTATGCAAATCCGGGTGTTTACAGTACGCTTAATGCGGAAAAACGCAATGGGGAAATATCCCCTCAAATAAAAATTATGCTTAATGCGGCAAGTAAAAATGTTGATATTACTACGCATATAAACAAAATAACAGTGAGTATTAGCAATAAAAATGAAGGGATACTTGCAGGGCGTATCATTGTAATAGATCCCGGGCATGGTAGCTATTCTGGTCCTTATCTGGATACAGGTGCTACAGGTCCCACCGGAGTGAAAGAAGGTGCAGTAGTCTTGGAAATTGCAAAGAGATTAAGAAAACTCCTTGAAGCAGATGGTGCAAAAGTGATCCTTACACATGAAACATTGGATGATGTAAATAATCCTACTCTTGCTGAGCGTTGCGCAATAGCAAATAACTCCGGAGGAGACTTATTTATGTCTATCCATTTGAATGCATCGGTAAACAGAGAAGCTCACGGTACAGAAACATATTACTGGCACAGTGGCTCTTATTCTTTTGCTAAAGCAATTCAAGGTGCACTGGTAAGTAACCTGCATACCACTAACAGAGGAGTGAAAAGGGACTATCTGTACGTATGTAGAAATGTAACAACAATGCCGGCGATTCTTACAGAGGTTGTATTCGTATCGAACCCGTATGAAGAATCACTCTGCAAAGATCCAAACTTCTTAGATAAAGTGGCAAAGGCATTAGAGAAAGGTATAGAAAATTATTTTAATGAACAACACTAAATCTTTTATAGGCATATTTGATTCCGGTGTTGGTGGGCTTGCCGTAGTGAATACACTTTCTTGTGTGCTTCCGAACGAAAATTTCTTGTATGTAGCTGATTCAAGGAATTTTCCTTACGGTACAAAAACAAAAAAACAAATCAAAGCATTTTCTGAAAGAATTGTAAAATTTCTTTTAGGGAGAAATGTTAAAGCAATTGTTATTGCCTGCAATACAGTATCTTCAATTGCTGTACCGGAGCTAAAAAAGATTGCTTATCCAACACCTGTTTTTGGAATGATACAATCCGGGGCACGCATTGCAGTGAAAAGGACGAAGAACAAGGAAATTGCGGTGATTTCCACCCCACTTACAGCTCGCTCTCATGCTTACAAAAAAGAAATACAAAAGATTGATAAGGAAATAAAAGTATTTGAAATAGGCTCTCAACGGATGGTTAACCTTGTAGAAGATGGTAACAGCAGAAAGAAATACGCATACAAACTTGTGAGAGAAAAGTTGAAAGATGTACTTTCTTCCGGAGTAGATACGCTTGTGTTAGGTTGTACACATTTTCCGTTTCTCTATAAGGTCGTCAAAAGTGTCGTAGGAGAAAATGTGCAGGTAGTTGATCCATCAGATGAACTTGCCGAAGAATTAAAAGGGTTTTTAAAGGATGGACATTTTATAAGTCGTTCTTCTATTTCTTCTAAGAAAGTATTTTTTACAACAGGTAATGCAAAAGAATTCCTCTTAAAGGCCAATTTGTTTCTTAAAGATCCACCGCAAAAAGTATATGAACTAAACGTTTAATTCTTCTTTGGGTGATTCGGAACTTCGTATCTTTATATCGAGAAACTCAAAAACATCTTCGAACAGTTCTCTTAATAACTTAATATTTACTCTGAATATTACGTTCTTCCCTTCTTTTCTCCTTAAGACAAGTTTTGCATTTTCCAGCACTCTCAAGTGGTGAGAAGCAACAGAAGGACTCATATTGAGTTTTTGAGCCACATCACCCACACAAAACTCCCTATCTGACAGATAACGGAGTATCTCAAGCCTTCTTTCTTCAGATAATGCCTTAAATATTTTTACTTTTCCTCTTAGTGATAGTTTCATCGTTTTTTTCGTAAACATTATATAATATTTTTTTAAAAAATTAAAATAAGTGGAAGGAGAAATAAGACTTAAATTTAAACTAAGCGGTAGCGCCCTTCTTTTGAAGAGCTGCCCATAAAGCAACAATGAGAATAATAATACCGGAAATTAGATCATTCCAGAGGTTGCCGCTCTTACTTCCGACTATTCCAGGTATAAACGCAGCAATAATAACCCAGATACCCATAATAACGTTGATCCAGCATATTGCTTTTTGTTTAACAACCATAAATGCGAAGATGAGCACGAGAATACCTACAATAAGGTCATTCCAAAGGCTCCCACTTTTGCTTCCAGTAATACTTGGAATAAATGCTGCACATGCTAACCAAATGCCAATTATAAAATTCGTCCAATTTTCCCACATAATAATCATCTCCTTTTTTAATTAATTATTCAAACTTCTCCTTCCACTTCCTATTTTCTAATTCATACAAATGTATTATAATACAATTATAAAAATTTGCAAGTGTTTTGATTATATTAACCAAAAAATTCATATAAAAATCTTGAACAAATATATATAAACAGAGGATTTATTGGATAAAATTGTTATGAAACAAAGGGGTTTTTGTATTATTAAAATGTGTACAATTATTGCTTTTAATAGAGCTTGCCGTAGAAATTTGATTCATTATTGACAATCCAGTGTATAAGAATATACTGAATGTAGTTGTTTGCAATTGAAGGTTCATAAAGTTAATCGTCTCCTTCTGAAAGGAGGCTTGTCCCGTGAGGGATAAGGGAAATTGGTTGATAGGGAGGTAATTATGCAGAAGTTATCGGTAGAGTTAATTAGCCATCGTAAAAACCTTTCCGTTATTTTAATAGAAAGGAGGACAGCTCTCATTCCCGTTCTTTAGAGCGGAGTCTCCGAGCTGTGAAAGGCGATGAATAAAAAATTGGTACTTGGCTGTTTAGTAATTGCAGGAATGATAATTGTTCCATCGGTTATTTTCAATAAGCCAATTATTGCACTTATTGGTGCAGTATTTGATTTTTTACCTCTGATTTTCGGCTGGATAAGAAAATCCTTTTCTTATGAATCTTTTATTATGATTATAATAACATATATTTTCTTTATTATCTGGCTTTTCGCACCTCGCCTTGTTTTTGCTCGTATTCTGTTTGCCGAACTTTGGTTTGTAACTATTATTATACGGCTTGATGCCGGATCTATATAAGTAAAGGAGGTAAAAGTGAAGGAAAAAGTTAGAATTGGGATTATTATTTGCGACCGCTACCGCATGTGTGCAGGTGGTAAATGCCTGAGAGCTCTGCATGATAGAGAAGGAGCCTTTAGCATATATAGGAACAAAGAAGTAGAATTGGTTGGTTACACAACCTGTGGCGGTTGCCCTGGTGGAAACATTGAGTATGCACCTGAGGAAATGAAAAAGAACGGAGCCACAGTCATCCATTTTGCTACTGGTATGGTTGTAGGCTATCCTCCTTGTCCATACATCAACTACTTCCGCAAATTCATCCAGGAAAAATACCAGCTTAAGGTAGTGATTGGGACACATCCTATCCCACAGAAATACTATATTGTACATATGAAGCTTGGTACGTGGAATACACCTGAATGGCAAGAGATGATAAGGCCAACTCTTACGGATGAAAAAACGCGTTTAGCTTATGATTAGAAAATAGACATCTGAATG
>CAYONU010000052.1:0-7329 GCA_964405445.1 uncultured Caldisericales bacterium
CTTGACAAGAATGAATTTTATTAATATAATTTAAGTGTAGGCATAGAAATCTAATAGAGCGAGGTTTAATTGATAGGAGTACAAAAAATTTATGAAGGGGGTGATGAAGAAAAAGAAAGAGCTTGAAAAGTACTACGTTGAATTGCAAGGACATGGTCGAATAGAGTGTTTTATTTTTATCTAAAATTTAAAAGGAGGATGAATTAAAATGGCTGATCAAAAAAAGCCGGTTGTCTTTACACGAAGGTCTTCGGGCCTTGTGAGGTCTGTTTCTGCGTTCTCTGCATTTGCACTTGTTATGTGCCACACAGTAGGCGGTGGCATTAATAAACTGATGATTTTTGCAGAGTACAATAATCCTGGTGCAAATGTTGCTCTTGCGTTCCTTATTACAGGTATTCTTGCTCTTATTACTGCTTATGTGTATTCTGAGCTTTCCGCTTTAATGCCCAGAACGGGCGGTGATTATATATTTACGTCCCGTGCAATATCTCCTGTTTTAGGATTTCTTGCAAGCTGGGGTTTTTGGTTTACTGAGGTGCTTTCATTTGGTGTCATCGCATTCTACGATATTCCTATCTGGGGGCTCTCTTTCCAGATTGCAGGTGCTGCAACACATAGTACAGCGTGGCTGAAAGCAGGTACGGCAATTTCCGGAATAGGGTGGACGCTGTGGCTTGGTTTGGCTTTAGTAGTTATATTTAGTGTTGTTGCACTGTTTGGTATGAGGCGATATACGCAAATTATTAATACACTGCTTATCCTTCCTATTATTGGTAGTATTATTATGATTATTGTTCTTTTAAGGAGCCCTTCTATTGCTCATCCAAGCTGGGATGCAGTGTATGGTTCGGGTATGTGGAATAAAGTCGTTCAGTTATCTGCTACGGCAACGGACCACTGGAAACCTACACCATTTAATATGCATGCAACGCTGATGGCCGGTGTAGGTGGTATATGGGCATACATCGGAGTTACTGCTGCAGCATATGCAGGCGGAGAGGTAAAGAACCCGGAGAGGAGTATGAGTATTGCAATGCTTGGTGGTGCAGCTACTATTGTTGCTTACTATGTAGTCTTAAGTATTGAAGTATATCATATGTATGCAACACCCAATGGTTCTTTTATTTCTATGTATGATAATGTATTTCAGCACGTGAATGCAGCCGGACAGAAGGATTTGTGGCCGCAGCTCAAAGCGCTGTATCCATATGCACCTAATCCGTACTTGCCGACTTTTGCTGCGGGAGTAATGCCAGGGCAGGGATTCTGGCAGTTCCTTGTTGCAATTTCTGCGGCAATATGGTTGATGAATGATATCCCTGTGTTCTTTGTTGTTTGTTCACGTGAGGTCTTTGCATGGTCATTCGACAGGATGTTCCCTGAGGTATTTGCTCAAGTAAATGAAAGATGGCATACACCTCACAATGCAATATGGCTAACGCTTGCAGGAGGTGTTGTAGGTGTCCTCTTGTCGTTTGTTTCTGAGAAAGGACTTGCAGGCTCCTGGGTTGCAGCTATGGATACAACAATGCTTTATGAATTCGCAGTTGTATTTGGCTCGCTTTCTGCTGCTGTAATTCCATTTGTTCGTCCCGATATTTACGAAAGAGGGCGAAAACTTGAATGGGGTCATATCCCTGTCATTTCAATTTTTGGTATTATTTCATTTACAGTAAATCTCTGGTATTTATTCATTGCAGGCAGATGGTTACAGATTACAAGTTCTCTTGCATTACAGGTTATCTGGATGGGTGCAGGTCTTGCAATATTTGTTGGTTATTATATCTATAATACACGAAGGGGAGTAGATGTAAGAAGTATTTATCAGCAGATTCCCCCGGCGTAATTTAAACTACTGGATGTTTTAGGGGACAGGTTTTATCTGTCCCCTAAATGAATTAAAATAGGAGGTATGAATGAAGAGAATATTTTTCTCGGCAGATGCACATGGAGCAAATCTTGTGTGGAGAAAATGGATGAGTGCTGTAAATATGTATCATGCAGATGTTCTCATTCTTGCAGGAGACCTAACAGGGAAGGTTTTTGTTCCTATTATTAATCAAGGTGATGGGACTTATCAGTATCATTATTTTGGCACGACATTCACATTAAAAAGTCAGGACGAGGTAAAGGCTGCAATTGATAGGTTGGATAATGCAGCAGTATATCCTTTTACTGCAACGCCTGAAGAAGTGGAAGAGTTGCAGAATAATGAAAAGAAATTGCAGGACTTAATGAACAAGCTTATCTGGGATAGGATGGACCAGTGGCTTAAGATGCTTGTTGAAAAAGTGGATACATCAAAGATAACGACAATTGTTATGCCTGGAAATGATGACTTCTTTATTTTTGATGATCTAATTAAATCTTATGAAGATAGAGGTGTTATCTATCCATTGCATCGGGTAGTTGAACTTCCTTATGGAATGGAAATGATAAGCTGTGCTTATGTAAATCCGACCCCATGGAATACAGATAGAGAAGCAGATGAAAGAAAGCTTGAGCGAATGATTGAAACCGAGGTTAAACGATTAAAAGATCCTCACTGGTCTATATTTAATTTCCATGCGCCGCCATATAATACGCAGCTTGATATTGCACCAAAGCTGGATAGGAATTTAACTCCGGTGACAAACTTTGGCGAGGTAGAGAAAGTGCATGTGGGAAGCAAGGCAGTTTTAAGGGTAGAGAAGAAATATCAGCCATTGATGGGTGTACATGGTCATATTCATGAATCATTTGCCTCTGATCATGTGGATAAAACGCCTGTTGTAAATCCGGGTTCGGAATATACCGAAGGCATTCTTCGTGCATTTATTATAGAAATTGATGAAAAAGGAATAAAGAATTACTGGAAGATTGAGGGGTGACGATATGGCGACAGTAGAAGAATTGGAAGAACAAGAAAAGAAATTCTTCAAAATGCGTGATAGTTTAATGGCAGAAGTTGACAAGAGAGGTTTGACAATGCGTATCCTGGGTGCTATTGCATTCAGGACACATTGTCCGAAGTTTAAACATTATGAGTATCAGGCTGGAAGGTTGCTCTCTGACATTGATTTCGCTGCATACTCTAAGCAAAGAAGAAAAGTAGAAGAACTATTTTTAGACTTAGGTTATGAAGAGGACAAACGTGTGAAAGTATTGTTTGAGGGTAAACGTTATATTTTCTACAATCCTGAGGGTATCCATTCGGATGTTTTTTTTGATAAGCTGGAGATGTGCCATGATGTAAACTTCATTGGCCGATTGGAGATTGATTACCCGACGATTTGTCCTGCTGACTTATTCTTTGAGAAGGTACAGATTGTGCAAATCAACGAAAAAGACCTTATTGATACTGCAATACTTCTAAGAGAACATGAAGTAGGGCCATCTGACAAAGAGACAGTCAATAGTGATTATATTGCAACGGTGCTTTCACAGGATTGGGGTTTTTGGAAAACAACGACAATAAATCTTGATAAAGTGGAGAAATATACACTTGCTGCTGATTTCTTCAAAGAAGAAGACAAAAAAGACATTGTCGAGAAGATTAACAAATTGAGGAAAGCTATTGATGAGAAGCCCAAAACATTTAGATGGCGAATGCGTGCAAAAATAGGTGAAAAGAGGAAATGGTACAGAGATGTGGAGGAAGTTGAAAGATAAAGTAGTTGTTCCGAATAAAGTACATCAGGTAATAAGAGATAGGCGTTCCATTACAATCTTTAAAGGCAAACCTGTGGAGGAGGATGCGATACTTGCTGTTCTGGATGCGGCAAGATGGGCGCCTTCTTCAAGTAATAGCCAGCCCTGGCAATTTGTTGTTGTTGCCGAGCAAAAGAGGAAGGATGCAATTGCCGAGCTTTATGTCGAAGCATACAAGAAAAGGGCGGATAATAGTGGGGATGATAAAGTAAGGGGAAAAATATATGAGATTCTTCCCTATCTTGAGAAGGAGTTAAAAGTGCCTCCTTATCTTATCGTTGTGTGTGCAGATCCAAAAAGGTCTAAGTCTTACCTCATTGATACAGCAGCTGCTATAGAGAACATGCTTCTTGCAGCTTGGGAGCTTGGCCTTGGAACAAACTGGATTGATCTTACCTCGACGGATTTTGCAAAGCAGTTTGATGTGAAAAAACTAAAAGAATATCTTTTTATACCGGACAAGATTATTCCTGTTGCTATTGTTCCTATCGGCTTTCCTGAGCAGATCCCTCCGCCTCCTCAAAGGTGGCGCCTAAAGAACGTATTGCATAAAGGCTTCTGGTAATGATGAATAGCTGGGTAGTTATGGCTGAAGTTTCTATGGGAATAGAGCTTATTTTAGGTGCTATACTTATTATGGTTGTTAACTACCGATACAAACATAACAGTATCTCGCGTAAAACTTTTCATATCCAGAACCTGCAGATTTTAATACTTGTATTTTTGCTTGTTGCTACTGAATTTGCATCTATAAAATTTGCTTTTCTCAGGAACAGGTTTCTCTTGATTGCAGTAGAGCTCATTATTGTTTTTCTGTTTTTCCTACTCGATAGAAAGTTTAACGGCAGGGAATCTTTTATGTGAGGTGACTGAATGCCTTTAACGGGAAGCCTTTCGGATTTTTCTTTAGGTGATATTATAAAGCTTTTAAATAGTGCCAAGAAGACAGGGATATTAAAAGTGAATGGTGGAGGAGTCTTTTCTGGTGAAACAGGAAAAATACACTTCAAAAACGGAAAAATTATTTATTCTGTAAATAACAAAGGGCTTATAGGAGAAAATGCAGTGCTTCATTTCTTTGAGTATAAAGAGGGAGATTTTTCTTTTGAAGAAACAGTGCCTCCGGATGAAACAAATGTAAAAGCATCCGCCGAGTCTCTTATGTTGAATGGTTCAAGGCTTATCACAGAATGGAACAAAATTTCCTCTGTGATAAAATCACTCTCTCTCGTCGTTGGTCTTGCCCCGACTCCGCCTGAAGGTGTATCAGAAATTAAGCTTTCAAAGGAAGAATGGAAAGTATTGAGAGTAATTAATGGTAATAGGACGATCAGAGAGATTGCAGAAGAATTAAAAATGCCAGATTTTGAGGTAAGCAAAATTATATATGGTTTTCTTATATCCGGACTTGTAGAGAGAATAACTGAAGAAGCGGAAGGAGTTGTTCAAGCTGGGATTGAGGTTAATGTAAAAATAAAACCGGAGTTTTATTTACAGGAGGATAATGTGTATATTGATCCTTCTGTCATAAAAAAGTGGGTAAGCCAGTATAAAGTAAAGGATGTACGAAAGATATTGATGCACCTTCCTGATGGTAGGGATGTGATAATAAAAGTAAGAGGAAAGGATGGCTTGAAAAACTTTATACTAATTCCTGAGGAAATAGCAAAAGAGCTCTCTCTAAAAGAAAGTGATAGGATCTCTGTGGAGCCTGTAAAGTAAGCGTTTTTAGAATAGGAGAATAAAAAATATATGAAGATAGTTCAACTTTCAATTGTGATTGTTATGGCATTTTTCTTTATTAAGGATGGTTTTATAAATCCAATAAAGTGGAAGAAAGAAGGTAAAGTTCCTCCAGCTTATCAATTAGGTTTAGTACTTATTGAAATAGCTTTTCTTTCGTTCTTTTTAGTAATGTTTACACGAGCAAAATAAATGACCAAAAGAGAGGGGGGATTCCCCCCTCTTCTCTTTACTTTAGCATTGGAATCTTTATATTATTTTTCTTTGCAAAATCTATTGCTATTTTATATCCTGCATCTGCATGACGTGCTATACCCGATCCGGGATCTGCCATAAGTACTCTTTCAAGTCTTTTTGCTGCATTATCAGTTCCATCTGCTACAATCACCATGCCTGCATGGAGTGAATAGCCGATGCCTACGCCGCCACCGTGGTGGAAAGATACCCACGTTGCACCATTTGCTACATTTAGCATTGCATTTAGCACTGGCCAATCCGCAATGGCATCTGAGCCATCCTTCATCTTTTCAGTTTCTCTATTAGGGGAAGCAACTGAGCCTGTGTCATGGTGATCTCTTCCTATAACGATCGGTGCTTTGATTTTTCCTTTTTTTACAAGATTATTTATGATAAGTCCAAACTTTGCCCTTTCTCCGTATCCAAGCCAACAGATACGTGCTGGAAGCCCTTGGAATTTTACTTTGTTATGTGCAAGCTCAATCCAATTAACAAGGTGCTTATCGTATGCAAATTCTTTCTTTACCACTTCATCCGTAATCCAGATATCTTGAGGATCACCTGAGAGTGCTACCCATCTGAATGGCCCTTTCCCTTCACAGAAGAGATCTCTGATGTACTCAGGTACATATCCGGGAATTTCAAATGCATCTTTATACCCATAAGCATATGTTTGCCCTCTGATATTATTTCCATAAACGAATGTCGTAACACCTTTTCTTTTGTACTGTACCATTGCATTGATATGTTTTACCATTGCATCCAGAGAACGTTTTTTATATTCTACCGGATTTTCTTCTTTCAATTTTCTTGCTTCTTCTAAGCTCATTCCATTTGGAATGTAAGCCATTGGGTCGTGCGCCGGTGTCTGGTCTGTTACAATGTCTGGTATAATGCCTCGTTTAAATAACTCTGGGTATACATCCGCCGCATTCCCCAGAAGCCCTATGGATAGAGGTATTTTCTTTTTCTTTGCATCCTCTACCATTTTCAGTGCTTCGTCCAGATTATCCGTCCATTTATCCAGATACTTTGTTTCAATCCTTCTTTTTATTCTTTCTGGGTCAGCTTCTACAACTAGTGCAACGCCGTTAAGCATCGTTACTGCAAGTGGTTGTGCACCTCCCATTTCACCTAGCCCTGCTGTAAGAAGAAATCTTCCTTTTAAATCATCCGTACCGAATGCTTTTTTTGCAGCTGCTGCATAAGTTTCATAGTCACCTTGTAAAATACCTTGAGTTCCTATATAAATCCAGCTTCCTGCAGTCATCTGTCCATACATTGTGAGTCCCATATCCTCAAGTTTGTGGAAGTAATCCCAATTTGCCCAGTGTGGTACAATGACTGAGTTAGAGATCAAAACGCGGGGTGCATCTTTATGTGTTTTAAAAATCGCAACAGGTTTCCCAGATTGTACAATGAGTGTTTCATCATTTTCTAACTCTTTGAGAGATTTTACAATTGCATCAAATGATTCCCAATTTCTTGCTGCTTTTCCTGAGCCGCCATACACAATGAGGTGCTCCGGATCGCCTGCAACCTCGGGATCAAGGTTGTTCATAAGCATCCTCATTGCTGCTTCTTGTCCCCACCCTTTGCAATGGAGAGTGGTTCCTCTTGGTGCTCTAATTATTCTACCCATATTTTTACCTCCTT
>CAYONU010000053.1:0-7147 GCA_964405445.1 uncultured Caldisericales bacterium
TGGTGCCGAGAGATGGAATTGAACCATCGACACGTGGATTTTCAGTCCGCTGCTCTACCGACTGAGCTATCTCGGCATTCTCTATAATCCTGGTGGGCGAAAGAGGATTTGAACCTCTGACTTCTTGCGTGTAAAGCAAGCGTTCTACCGCTGAACTATCCGCCCTTCAATAAATTGGTGCCGAGGGTGGGACTTGAACCCACACGTGTCACCACATACGCCCCTTAAACGTACGCGTCTGCCAATTCCGCCACCCCGGCACTATAAGTTAAAATACTTTAAACACCGCCAAAAATAATGAAGTAATCACAAACGCAATAGAAAAAACTGCTGCCAGTTTATCAAGCAGTGCATCCTTAGCACTTTTTGCGTGAAACACGGTTGCTCCGCCTGATATTGCACCGAGACCTGCACCTTTAGGACTCATAAACAAAATAGACAGAGTTGCACCTATTGCAAAAATCAAATCCAAACCAACTATTATTAATGCTCCTTTTGCCATCTTACTATCACCTTCCGTTTCACATTATACGAAATTACGATTTTATTTCAAGTATAGGCGGAGAATTTTTAATTTTCATCTTCTATTGCTTCAATTGCAGGTAAAGATTTTCCTTCGAGGAATCTGAGAAATGCACCGCCACCAGTTGAAATATGCGTTATTTTTTTATCTACTCCAAACTTCCTTAGTGCAGCAGCAGTTTCTCCACCACCTGCAACAATTATTTTGTCCCGCAGCTCTCCGAGAAACTCTGCAATATCATACGTACCTTTTGCAAATTTCTCCACTTCAAAAACTCCCAACGGGCCATTCCATACAATCGTTTTGGCTTTAGAAAGTTCTTTCTTAAAAGACCCTACAGTTTTCGGACCAATGTCCACTCCTATGCCATCTCTGGACATCTCTTCTATATCTACTGTCCTGGCAGGAGCCTCGTTCTTAACTTCAGGCACAGAAATAACATCTGAAGGAAGAACTACCTTTACATTCTTTTGCTTTGCCTCTTTTATGATATCGGCTGCAACAGAAATTTTATCTTCCTCACAGAGAGAATAACCTATTTTATATCCTTTGGATTTTAGAAAAGTAAAGCACATTCCCCCGCCAATGAGGAACGCTTCAACCTTATCCATTAAATTGCTTATTACACCAATCTTATCAGATACTTTTGCTCCTCCAAGAATAGCAATGAAAGGATGTTCAGGTGCAGTAAGCACTTTTGTAAGAATAGTAATCTCCTTTTCCATCAAAAATCCTGCAACTGAAGGCAAAAAAGCAGTTATGCCAACATTCGATGCAGCTATCCTGTGGGCAGTAGCAAATGCATCATCTACATATATATCTGCAAATGATGCGAGTTTTTTCGCAAATTCAGCATCATTTTCTTTCTCTCCTCTGTGGAATCGCAGATTTTCAAGAAGTAATACATCACCGTAATTAGCGTCAGCCACAGCTTCATTTACTTCTTCGCCGATACAATCATCAAGTTTTTTTACAGGGATGCCTAAGAGTTTGGAAAGTTCCTTTCCTACAGGATCCATCTTAAGCTTATCTACAATTTTCCCTTTAGGTCTTCCCAAATGACTCATCAGAATAACTTTTGCTTTGTTCTCCCTTAAATAATCAATTGTCGGAAGCGCAGCCTTGATTCTAAAATTGTCAAGTACATTACCGTCGGAACTTAGCGGCACGTTAAAGTCTGTCCTTACTAATACTCTTTTGTGCCGGACATCTATATCCTTCAATATCCTTTTAGCCATTCCATCCCCCTTGAATAATTAAAATGCCGCTTTTTCAGCAAGAAGTTTTGTAAGGTCTACTACCCTGCAAGAATAACCCCACTCATTATCATACCAACTTACTACATGTGCAAGGTCGCCAACAACCCGTGTGGAGAGTGCATCGACAATGCCAGAGTATGTAGTGCCTTTATAGTCCATAGAAACAAGTGGCTCTTCTGAGTATCCCAAGATGCCTTTCATATACGTTTGATGTGCCTCTTTCATTGCTGCATTGATTTCTTCTACTGTTACTTTTCTATTCATTATCGCATCAAAGACAGAAATAGAAGCAGTAGGCGTAGGTACCCTAATAGACATTCCATCCGCTTTGCCCTTAAGTTCAGGGATAACAAGTGTAACGGCTTGTGCTGCACCTGTTGTAGTGGGAACAATGTTTATTGCAGCAGACCTTCCTCTTCTCCAATCTTTCCTGTGTGGGGCATCAAGCAACTTCTGATCCACAGTATATGAATGGATAGTGGTAAGGTATCCTGATGTAATACCAAATTTATCCTGCAAAACTTTTATTACGGGAGCAATGCTATTCGTTGTACAGGATGCATTTGAAATGATTGTATGCTTTTTAGGATCAAGGAGTTTATCATTCACTCCAAGTACAACGGTGATATCTTCCCCCTTTGCAGGCGCTGTGATAATGACCTTTTTTGCACCTGCATTGATATGCATCATTGCTTTTTCTCTATCTCTGAATACACCTGTTGCTTCTATAACAATATCAATGCCTAAGTCCTTCCAGGGCAGTTTAGAAGGATCTCTCTCTGCAAACATTAAAACCTTTTTTCCGTCAACAGTGACAAAACCATCACCTGCTTTAACATCTCTTTTCCATGTACCGTAACTTGAATCGTGCTTTATCAGATATGCTAATTGATCATCGGGAAAAAGGTCATTTGCTGCTACAATCTCTAATTCCGGAAATGTGTCAAATGTTCTCTTAAATACCTGCCTTCCTACTCTACCTAAACCATTAATTGCAATTCTTGCCATTTAAACCTCCTAAAAGTTAAATTTAATTCATTTTATACGAAATAATTATTTAGTCAAGCTCTTCTTTTACTGCGTGAAGGAATATGCAACATATTTCTGTATTTTGCTACTGTTCTTCGTTTAATTCCTATGCCTATATTGGTTAGTTTATTCACAATGTCGCTATCACTTAGAGGATTTTTGGGATTCTCGGATTTGATAATTTCCTTAATTTTTTCTTTTAGTTCTTCATCATTGTAAGGAACATTTTTCCTCTGAACGAAAAAATGTAAAGGATAAATGCCTCTCGGTGTAGAGACGTACTTATTTTGTATAAGGCGTGAGGCAACAGAGGGCGAGCTATTCAATATACTACAAAATTTCTCTATTCCTGCTTTATTAGGATACAATTTTCTCCTTTTCAAAAAATCATATTCATTTTTTGCAATAAAATAGCCTATGTCTAACAGCATTTTATTTCTTTCCATAATTGACTTTATGGACCATTCTGCCTTCTGAAAAGCAGTATGTAAAAATTTTGCTGCCTCAGGATCTGCTGCATTCTTTAGCATTCTTTTATACTTTTCATTTATTGTAAATTCTCTTCTCCATATTTTATTTAAATATACATCAAAATTATCTCCATCGTTTTCTATTATGATATCGGGAATTCTCACCTTTCCCCTCACTTTAGAAAATATTAGCCCTGGTGAAGGATTCAAATGAATTAATTTTTCCCGGAGTTCTTTTAGTGTGCCTATACTTATACCTGTCTTTTTAGAAATCTCCAGATATTTTCCCTTAGCAAGCGCTTCCAAATAATTCTTAATAACGTGCTTAATTTTAGTGCTTATTTTTCCTTCCAGCCTTTCCAATTCCAATACAAAGCATTCCTGAAGGTTTCTTGCACCGATACCAGGAGGGGAGATGTTTTGAATCCTTTTAAGAACTGATTCCACTTTACTTACTCTCACATCAAACCTCTCGGCTATTTTACCCAGGGAAATGTCACAGTATCCCTCCGCAGTAAAACTATTAATAAGAAATTCTCCTATTTTTCTTTCTCTATCCGTTACATTCACCATTCTAAACTGATGTATAAGGAAAGAATACATATCCTCATCGTTCTCCATACTATAATAGTTTTCGTTCATTTTACTTAAAGGAAGAATTCTTCCTTCCTCAACAAAGGGATTTGTTTCAAACAACTCATTTATATAGTCACTCAGCTCGGCACTATTCATTGTAATAAGCCTGGCCCGTAAAGCAAGGTATGGGACAAAGGAAAGTTTTATCTTTGGTTTCTGGATGTTTTTATTCTTCATATTCCCTAACGATCTTTTTCAATCTGCGGTATATTGCCTGCTTTGAAAAATGGCCCTGGCTAAGCCTGGATAATTCAGCAAGGGAAGCATAAGGATACTTCAGTCTGAGAAAAGCTACTTCTCTCAAATCTTCGTCAAGAATGTCAAGTTTGCCATTTTTCTTAAGTTTCTTCAGCATCTTTAACTGTTTAGTCGATGCATCAGATTGTCTCTTTAAGTTTGCATATTCAAAGTTTGTTTTCCTATTTATCTCACTTGAAAGAGCTTTCTCTATTGCATCTTCCTCTAATACAAGGAAAACAGAAGAAGCCCCAATAAGATACAAAAATTTCTTAATATTCTCTCTTCCTGCAATGTAAATTTTGCTGTTCTTCGCCAAATGCTTTACATCAAACCTTTTCAGCATCTTACTTATAAAGTTTCTTTCCATATTCTTTTCGAAATGCATTTCAATATGATAAGAAGGCGGAGCAGAAAGTATTCCGCATCCCAAAAATACTCCTCGCAGAAAAGATTTTCTAAATTCTTCCTCTCCACTCTTCACCTCTTCAATAAGTACTCTGGCGGAGAGTTTATTCCTTGTATTCTTAAATTCAAGAGTAAAGTAACCTTTTTCTTTTTGCAGAACATCCATTTCTCTTTCTATAGGGAACATATTGGATAACATTATAATTTTCCTTATTATAGATATTTCTGAACTGCTAAAAAGCAAATTTATGCTCTTCCCAGAATAAGCAAAGCGTCCATTAGAAATGATAAGACCTATAAATTCTCCTCTTTTATCTGTAAATATGTGAGCGAGTTCATTCTTGCACTGAACATTCAGACTTTCCCTATCATAATATCCATTATTGCCTGTGACAATTTTTCTGGATTGTGCCGTACTACATCACCTCTTTCGAGAACAAAATTCCTTGCTATACATTTTATTCCTTCATTCTCTATTTTAGGAATATCAGGCTTTACAAGTTCCGATCCACTACTTTCATATTTCTTAACGACATATTTGCTCAATTCACCTATGTTCACCAATGCATATTTTAACACATTTTTCCCTAAAATAGAATTTATTACTGCAATATGGTCATATGCAGTAAAATGATCAGTTTCTCCAGGCTCAGTCATTACATTGCAAACATAGATCTTTTTTGCTTTGCTTCTTCTCACCGTATCAACTACTGACGGAAGAAGCAAGGGCGGCAATACACTGGTATAAAGACTGCCAGGACCAATAACAATAATATCTGCCTGAGAAATTCTTTTCAGAGCTTTTATGTATGGCTTTGCAGATTCTGGCTTAATGAAAATTCTTTTGATCTTTCCATGATAATTCGTAATTTCTGCCTCTCCTTCAATTATTGCTCCATCTTCGAACTCTGCACAGAGCGTAATATCTTCTGTAGTAAAGGGCATTACTTCCCCTTCAATGGAAAGAATTTTACTCATAGCAAGCACTGCATCGCCGAAATCACCCACCGTACGCGTAAGACCTGCAATAAGAATATTACCAAGGCTGTGTCCATTTAGTGCAGAGTCTTTCTCATTAAATCGAAAAGAGAGAAGGCGAGATATAAGTGAGTGTTCATCAGATAGTGCCAGAAGACAGTTACGTATATCACCCGGGGGAGGTATGTGCATTTCTCTTCTTAATCTTCCTGAGCTTCCTCCAGTATCAGCCACTGTAATAATTGCTGAAATCTTAATAAATTTATCTTTCAACCCTCTTAAAACAGAAGTCGTGCCAGTGCCTCCACCAATGACAACAACCCTTCTTTTTAATTCGCCTTTCCTTCTCCTAAACACTACATCTATAATTTCATCCCTTCCTTTATCAGGAACAAGAGCAGTGGAAATAGAAAAAATAAGTTCTCTTATTCCAAGCACAATTAAGGCAACTGCAAGCACAAATACTATAATGCCTATTATTGGAATTACAAACTTCCCAAAGGGAATCTTTTTAGAAAGACCTATTAAAAAAAATTTCTTCCAGAAGGATAAATTACTATGTGAAGTATTGAAATAAATAACAGCAAGCCCATATATCAGTAGTAATATACCAATGAAAATAGCAAATAAATACCTCTTTATCATCATACCCGGTAAGAGCCATTTGAACTTAATATTTTTTAGCGAATTTTTCATCTCTCTACATCTCTATGAGTAATAGCCACAGGGTAGTGTTTGCCCTTGAGGAAATCTCTGAGTAACTCTCCTATAGCAACAGACCTATGTTTCCCGCCTGTGCATCCAAGAGCAATGGTAAGGTAAGATTTCCCTTCTTTTATATAATTTGGAATAAGGAACATAAGCAGATCTTCTATCTTTTTTAGAAATTCTTTTGTCTCCGGAAAGGAAAGCACAAAATCCTTTATTGCTTTGTCCCTACCATCTTTTTTACTTAATTTATCAACATAAAATGGATTTGGGATGAAGCGTACGTCAACAACAACATCCGACTGCAACGGAATACCATACTTATATCCGAATGTAATGATTGATATGTTCATAAGATCAGAAGCCACAGGAGAAAGTATGGATACAATCTTTTTCTTCAGATCTTTTAGTGCATAATGCGAAGTGTCAATAATATAGTCAGCATTCATCCTTATTGAATAGAGTTCTTTTCTCTCTTCCTCAATCTTCTCTTGAATCGTTTTCAATCCTTGTATTGGATGCTTCCTCCTCGTTTCAGAAAACCTTCGTATGAGACTCTCTATTGATGCTTCAAGAAAAATTATTTTCACAGAAAACCTCTTATCTTCTCTCAATTTAGAGGCTACCTCGGGTAAAAGGTTCAGAAACTCACCGCTTCTTATATCCACTACAATGCCGATCTTATTTATTTTGCCCTCTGTCTTTTCACATAATTCAACAAAATCAGATATAAGGGTAGGAGGCAAATTATCTACACAAAAGTATCCTATATCCTCTAATATTCCGATTGTTTTTGTCTTTCCTGCACCACTTAATCCTGTTATAATTACAACGCTGACTCTTTCTCTCATATTTTTATTATACAAAGTATTCGCTTTCTTTCAATATTGCAAATCCTT
>CAYONU010000054.1:0-7095 GCA_964405445.1 uncultured Caldisericales bacterium
TGAAAAGGTATTTAGGGAGGAAGAGCTTTTATAGCTGGTCTATCTCTCTTACTTCTATCGCTTTATACACTTCTCCTATATCATACATAGTAATGATGCCTATGGGAATCTCATCCATTTTTCCAGAGTTTGTAATGAGAATAGCATCCAGTCGCTTACCATTTCTGTGGTAAATTTCGAATGCTTCTGCTATTTGGAATAGATCCACGTATTTCGGCACAAATGTATAATTGTCTTTGTGCTTGGCATGCAAGATAACTTCTCCTACTCTAGCTTCACTAACATTCATAGAAGATGCCAGCCATCTTACAATTGTTTCAGCTGTAAGCAAACCAACAAAATGATTCCCGTCATAAACAGGAAACTTGGAGAAATTATTCTGCTCCATTTTTTTTATAACATCTTTTATCTTCTCATTACTCTGTACAGTAAGAACTCTTTTCTCAAATTTAGGTATTGCTGCAGGAGGCAAAATAATGAGCTGTTTGATTCTATTAGCAAGACCTAAAGTGTAATCTGTCGGTTCTGCAACAACCTTTCCAGTAAAAGTATGCACCAGTACATTTCTTAAATCCGCGAACTGGAGCAGATCCTCTCTATATTTTCTAATTACTCTGTTGAATTTTGAGGCTGTTATTACTAACTCTTTAAAACTCACCCATTCATGCCTGTGTAAAAGGTCCCTTAAGTGATGATCAATTTCATTATAGATGGCGATGAATTTATCTACATTATCCGTGTTATTCATAAGTCTAATTGATCTGATATATTCTGCATTGCCTTCAAGGCAATTTCAAAAAATTCATTTAATGGAATGCCAAGCTCTTTTTCACAAGTTTTCATTTGTTCTCTACTTGCTCCTGCTGCGAAACTCTTATCTTTGAATTTCTTTTTTAAAGATTTTACCTTCACAGTAGCAAGTTTTTTGTCAGGCATAACCAGTGCCACAGCAGTGATGAAACCAGTAATTGGGTCCACCGCATACAAAGACTTATCCAGTAAGCTTTTCCTTGGTAGTCCGTGCCGTTCATTATGTACCTTTACAGCATAAACGACGTCATCCGGTAAACCCATTTCTTTAAGCCATTCCGCACCTATCAAACTGTGCTTTTCAGGATCCTTTTTAGTGAGCTCATAGTCAATATCATGCAATAGCCCTGTGATACCCCATTTTTCTTCGTCCTGTCCCAATTTCCTTGCTACTGCTCTCATTACTGCTTCCGTTGCAAGCATATGCTTGATCAAATGATCATCCTTCACTCGTTTCTTTAACTCTTTGAAAAGCGCATCTCTATCAAATTCCATAAAAGCCTCCTTTTTTAAGTTGCATAAAGCAGATTTTCTATTCTGCTTCTGTAGTCTTTAATCATTCGTTCTACTACTGTTTTGTCCATTTTCCCACGCGATGTTTGCACAGTATAGAGCTTCTCAGGGAAGCTCAATTCATCCATATTAAATCCATTTGATACTTTTATTTCATACTTCAACTTATGAATTTTCCTGCTTATTTTTAATAGATCATCCGATGTTTTTGTTATCCCAAGAGCGCCGAGCGCCCTTATGACTAATTCTTCACTGTATATTTTGCGTGCAAAGAGACAGACTGTAAGGGAGTTAAGTATAAAACGCCATTCCTCTTCTTTAATGAGTAAATCTACTTCCTTCTCTTCCCCAGGCTCAAGTTTGCCTTTAACGATCTGCTCATCCAGTGAATAACCGGCACTATCAAGGTGAGAGTGCCTTACACCCATCAAGAAACCAAGAAATGCATCTCTTCCGGTAATGTATCCCGGCGATCCAAGACCACCAAAGTTAATGGCAAATGATTTACCTCCATATTTATTGGCACAGTATGCAGAACCACTATTTAAGTCCTTAAAAAATTGATCTTTGTCTTCCTGCATCTTCAGTAGAACCTGCTTATACACCTCTGCATCACCGAAATTCAAAACGAGCCCTTTCGTCTCCTTTGTACTGATGAGTCCCTTTTCAAATGCTTCAGTTGCCCATGCAAGAGTAACACCTGTCTCCATTGCGTCCCACCCGGTTTTCTCAACAATATTCAATATGTCAAGCAACTCCTCCGGGTCATTTATGCTAAGGTTTGTGCCCAAAGCATAGATTGGCTCATAATCGTATGAAACTTTAAATGTCTTATAGTGAACATTATCCTGAAAAGGTTTTCTCAAGACAGCTAAATGTATGCATCCTACAGGACAGTTTGCGCAGGCAATTTGCTGAGCAAGGTAATTCCGTGCCATATTTTCTCCGGAAAGGGATTTAGCACCTTCAAAAAATCCCTGCGAAAAATTACGGGTAGGTAGCCCATTAATTTCATTTAATGGCAATACATTTTGTGGTGTTCCTAAATCATGATACTTTTTCATTGCGGCAGAGTGCACAGCCTTCGAATAAATTTCAGTATAAATTTTGTTGAATTCAGGAAAATTATTCATTTTTCTTTTTTTACTGCCTGATACAACAATTGCTTTCAAATTCTTACTGCCCATTACACCCCCAAGGCCTAACCTTCCAAAATGCCTGCTAGTATCTACCGTAGCGGCAGCCATCAGAGAGAGGTGCTCTCCTGCAGGACCTATGCGAATGATACTTCTTTTTCCAACACCTGTTTCCTGTCCTCTTAAAATGCGTTCGGTGGCAGGTGCGGATTGCCCCCATATGGATGTTGCACGTACAAAACGTACGTTTTCGTCTTCTATCGCAATGTATGAAGGCTCATCTAACTTACCAGTAATGACAATAGCAGAAATACCTGCATCATACATAGACATAAAGAGTCTACCCCCTGCATGCGATTCTCCAAGATTACCTGTAAGGGGCGATTTAAACATAGCAATTGTTTTTGTTGCTATAGGATAGATACCATTGAATGGGCCAATAGAAAAGATAATAGGAGAGGTCTCATCATACGGTTTGATATTTTCCGTATGCATATCATACAATAATTTTGTTGCAACTCCTGTGCCACCAATGTATTCATCATATAGTTTATGATCTTCGTATACCTCAAATGTTTTCTTAGAAAGATCTATACGCAAAATTTTATTCATCATTCACCTCTACTAAAGCTATTACATTATTCGGACAAAACGCAGCACAAACACCGCATTGAGAACAAACCAATGGTTCTTTTATTGCGGGATCCCATTGCAGTGCATCCAATAAACAGGCATCAACACATTTATGGCAATGTATACACTTTTCCTCGTGAAAGTCTACACCCCCTCCTTTTCTTACTGTCAACGCTTCGGTAGGACATACCTTTGCACAATCCGGATCAGGGCAACCTGCACATATACGTATTGAGAATGCACCTTCCACACCAGGATAATTTTTTATGCGCATTGCTGAGAGTTTTGTTGTTGCTATGTGGAAATATGTTCTAGAACATGCATACATACAGGAATAACAGCCTATGCATTGCTCTCTATTTATCACTCTCATTACTTTTCTTGTCATTATTTCCTCCTGAATATCTTATAATTAAGGAACGGAAAAATGCTATCTTTTTCTTCAAGAAATACTAATAATTTTTTATCAATATTATTCGATTTTATTCCTTTTTCAAGCTCATTGAATGCATTGATATGGAACTTTTCTCTGTCAACAGAATAATTGGCAGCAGTACCAACTGTAACAAGAAATGCCCAATCACTGCTCTCAGCAAGCAATAATTCTCTACCCAACTGGTTCAAGGCTCTCCCGGTAATTTCATTTGGGTCTTCAAACTGCTCTGCAAGCTTTATCATTCTTTTTCCCATTCCATCCAAATGTGGGTATATCCAGTCATTTTTTTCATTTAACCACACTTTAAAGTATCCTCCGTCACCCCACGTCGAAGGAGCAGGAAGAGAAACTTGATTCACCGGATATTTTTTTAAGTAACTGAAAGGCGTAATTGTCTGAATTATATGCGAGTGTTTATCAATTTTTCTTAACACTGCTTCAATGAAATCTGGCCCTTCAAACCACCAGTGACCGAAGAGTTCTGTATCAAACGGTGCAACAATAATGGGCTCTCTGTCCATTATACTGAGCAAATACTCTGCTTCTCTTTCTCTGTTAAACATAAAATTACCTGCATGCGTATCTACCATTTCGACTGCCCTTTTCCGGTTGTACAGCTCTTTTTTATCCAAAGGAACTTTCCCTGTAATTCTGTGCATCTTAATACCGGAATCAAATCTGAATCCCGCAGGATGTAGGTATTTTTTAACCATTTCAACGGGAAGATCATAGCCAATATCTCTGTAAAACTCTCTATAGTTAAAATCACCAGGATAACCTTCCTGTGCACTCCATACCTGTTTGGACGCTTCCGGATCTCTCCCAAAAAATGCAACACCTTCTTCCGAATAAATCGGTGTATGTACGCCGTATAGAGGAGTAGGATTTGCATATAAAATGCCATGTGTATCCAGAATAGTAAACTTGATATGGTTATCTGCAAGTATTTTTTCTATTCCTTTTGTATAAGCACATTCTCCAAGCCATATACCTCGAGGTAATTTATTGAATGCCCTTCTGTACGTTTCGATACCCAATTCTACCTGTACTTCTCTTATCCGCTCATTCGGTTCAAGGGGAAGTATCTCGTGCGTTGCAGTACAGGTAATGATTTCAAGAAAACCTTGATCCTGCAATTCTTTAAAGCCTAATACAATATTTTCGTTTAATCTATTATGAAAAATCTCATAGAGCTTTTCGAAGCGATCCGAATAGAATCTCAAGATCTCTCCTTTCTGCTTATCTCTTCCATATGCCTTTAATAGATCTCTTGTAAGAAACAATCTATTCTCAAGATAACTTTTATATCTTCTTGTAAGCAAAGGATCAGCCAGCATATGAATAAGCGGAGGTGTAATGGACATTGTAATTTGAAATTTAATGCCTTCTTTTCTCAATTTGTCAAAAGCAATATAAAGTGGAAGGTACGTCTCTGTAATTGCTTCATATAACCAATTCTCCTCTAAAAAGTAATCATATTCCGGATGCTTAACAAAAGGCAAATGCGAGTGAAGCACAATGCTGAGGTATCCTTTTCGCATTATTTCTCTTTATGTATCCTTATGTATTTTATTGTCTTTGCTTCTTTTTCCGTCTTTTTCCGTTTTTTCTCAAGTTTATGTACTTTCTCTTTATGTACTTTCTCTTTTTTCTTCGTCACCTTGCCAGTTTCAGGGTTTACGTGAGCCCAAACAACTTTTTTGTTCGATGCAGGTGTACTATAAGGAACCAATATCTCCTCAGAAGAAATAATTGAAACGAACTTTTCCCCTTTTCTAACACCAACAGACGCTTTTAACGGCTTTCCTTCTTCAACTCGCAAATAACCTTTTCCTTTGCTTGAAGCAACGGGAATCTCAAGTACTGTTTTCTTCTTACTCTTTAGACGGAGAATCATACTTTGTTTCTTCTTTTTCTCGCTAAGGTCCCAATGCACATAAACACTTCCCGGCTCTTGAGGAAGAAGCTCTATGTGGTCCCCATTGTAATGTTCCTTAAGTTTCTTTGATTTTATGTTCTTCTCAATTTCAACAAGCTTCTTCATAGGCTTATTCTTTGCCGTAATTGCCCCAATAAGATCTGCCTTTTTCATACGGTGCCTTCTTTTTATGCCATGCAGCTTTGCTATTTTCAGCAGTTCTTTTTTCGTCATTTGCTTATAACTCTTCTTAGCCATTCTCCTTACCCCCTTGTACGGTATGTGGAAAATTCCTTGGGAATTTATACACTCTCGGTATCACGGCGATGCCAGAGCTTGTCGTATAGAAATATTTTGCATCATTCTCCTTATTAAATCCTATGTACGTGTTGTCTGGAACATAAACTAACTTATCTACAATTGCCTTTTTGATATGAACATTCTTTCCGATCCTCACATCATTGAATATAATAGAGTCCTCGATACTACTTCCTGCACCAATTATTACATTTGGGGAAATGATGGAATGGATGACCTTTGCACCTTCTACAATAACACCATCCGATATAAGAGAGTTTATAGCATATCCTGACACTTTTAAGCCATTTGCTTCTGCGAAAACAAACTTTGCAGGAGGAAATTGCCTTGCATGGGTATAGAGAGGCCAATCAGGATTGTAAAGATTAAGTTTTGGAACGGGGGACAAAAGATCCATATTCGTATCGTAATAAGAGTCAATTGTACCGACATCCTGCCAGTATCTCTGGTTACCATTTTTATCAATAAACCTATAAGCAAACACATTGAGTTTGTTATGAATGGCATACGGTATGACGTCTTTCCCAAAATCATGAGAAGAATATGATAACTCTGCATCGTGTATGAGAAGCTTATTCAATACTTGCCTGTTAAACACATATATACCCATAGATGCAAGGGAATAGTCGGGCAAGTTGGGCACTGTAGGAGGATTTTTTGGTTTTTCCCTAAAACCAATAACCCTGTTATATTCATCAATATGCATAACGCCAAATGACTTTGCTTTTTCTTTTCTTACCACGACTACACCAATGGTAACCTGTGCTTTTTGCTTAATATGAAAACTCAGCATCTCTCTGTAATCCATCTGGTATATATGGTCACCGGAGAGTATTATCACATATTTAGGCTTTTCTCTTTCAATGAAGTATAAATTTTGATAAACAGCATCTGCTGTTCCTGTATACCACTTCTCTCCGAAACGTTGCTGCGGAGGAATGTCTATAACATATTCATTGAACATACTGCTCAAAAAATTCCAACCCAGTGCAAGATGCCTGCTCAAAGAAGCAGATTTATACTGTGTAGCAACAAGAATCCTCTTGAGTCCAGAATTAACACAATTGCTCAGGGTAAAATCGATAATCCTGTATTTACCCCCAAAGGGTACGGCAGGTTTTGCTCTTTCTTTGGTGAGCGGATACAGCCGTTGTCCTTTTCCCCCAGCAAGCAGGAAAGCTAAAGTTTTTCTATTAAGACTTTCGTATTCCATAGCCTCCTCTTATATCTTTTTGTATTATACAACCAATGAAGAAAAATACAATTTGCATTTTTCTATTAATCTAAAGTCCCCTTTCTATATCAATTTTGTTACAGGCATCAAATAGGCA
>CAYONU010000055.1:0-7052 GCA_964405445.1 uncultured Caldisericales bacterium
AATGACCATTTTCTCAACGTCTATGTAAGAAATTTTTTGATAAGACCTTCACACTGATATTGAATACTACAATATTTACATAAAGCTTTTTCAGGTGTAGGAATTGGAACTTTATTTCCTTCAAGAAAATTTTCCATATCTTTTACTTCTTTCTTGATCTGCTTCATAAGCTCAACATATTCTTCATCAGAGAAACATTCTTCAGATATTTCCCTGTCACCTATGTACAACACATATGGAGAAACCTTCTTCCTGTACACTTTTTCAACAGCATAACGGTAAAGAGCAATTTGCACTGCATCAATATCAATCTCTTTCCCCCTTGTCTTGTAATCGATAATCCTTATACTATTCCCCGTGTCAAGCAACAGATCAAAACGCCCTGAGATAAATGCACCCGCTAATTTTACAAGAAAAGACTCTTCAGAGAGGAGGAACATTTCTCTTATTTCCGAAATACTCTTTTCATATGCAAGGTTCTCAAAATATGCACCAATGGATTTTAAATATTTCCAGCCTTCTCCAAAATCCACATTGTAATGCTTGGTCAAAGAAACAGAGAGAAAACTCCGGTACAGTTTCTTTTCTATAAAACCCTCTCTTTTATCTTCAAACAAATCTGGTTTTGCAATCTCTTTTGCAAATACGGAAAGGACATTATGTACAAAACTTCCTATATGCACATTACCATATCTAAAATATGCATTTATTCCTTTCCTTTTAAAGTAAAATTGTACAGGGCAACGAAATGCAGAAACAACTTCTGATACGGAGAATTTATATTCCACTAAATATCCATTCTTCCCCAAAACTATGCCTTGTGATTCTTATCTTATTTTTACTGACAAGATCTAAAAGTGCCGAGTCCAGAGTTTTTGAATCTATATTAAGAATCTGCATAAGTTTTGTACGGGTTATTGCTTTTTTTGAGATAAGGATCTTCTCCACTTTATTTACCGTATCCTCTTTACTTCTCTTTACTCTATGCTGATTAAAGAGCTCCGGTAAATCCTTCTTAAGCTTATCCCATATAAACTTTTTTACAGCAGTCAATTCAAACTCTACATCTTTAGATTCAGTATCCCTCAGCAAACGCGAAAGAGCAATAAATAACCTTCCTTTTTCATCATTATAATAAACAACGCATATACTGAAGGAGCGAATAAGCTCAAAAGTCTTTATCGCCGTAGAATGTATCTTCAACTTTTCATTTCTCAGAAGTATTCCATGTTTAATCTTTCTTTTACTGATAAATTTTGCAAGACTTTTTATACTGCTGTAGTAAGAATAACGTGAATTATTTACAACAAACCCTGTCCCATTTAGATAAAGAATTGTATAAGTTTGAGTTTCCTTAAGAATTTTCCCATTCTCAAAGAGTTTTAACATTACATCAGAAAGCTCCTTTCTCAACAAACCGTGTGAGTAAACAGAAGTTTCCACATAATGAGGGATCACTTCCTGTATTGTATCTTTCTTCACATTAAAACTGCCAGTTTCAAGCAGGTGATCCACAGACTTTATGAGTCTCCTCGGATTTTTATTTCCTCCGGAGTAGAGCTTTTCGATATCGGTTTCCTTAAATGGGGAAAAAGGGTCTTTTTGCTTCATTGAAAGCCTCTTCCAGAAATATTCATTCCTTTTCTTTACGATTGCTTTTGCATTCTCAATGTTTAAAGGAAGTATTGTTGCACGCTCTGAAAGCCTATCCACAATATCTCCAGGCAAAAATCTTTCCCATTTTTTGAATGTCTGAGTTTGCACGGAGAGAAGAAAAAACACGTTGGCTGAATGTGAGAAGATTTGAAGGATATTTTCAAAAAATTTTCTAATTTCAACACTACTAAAATGCCTATCAAGTGTTTCAATTTGATCTATCGACAAAATAAAAGGAAAAGGAGAAAAATTAAATAAAGAATAAAGTATCTTAAATGCCACATTTTCATCCATCGTAAAATTCTTAGGAAGCCCTACCGCTAAAAGATCTTTTCCTGTTATTTTTTCACCTCTTAACAGATCAAGCACAACGCTCTTCTCTTCCGCGTTTTCAAGCCCGAGCATAACAGTAAAGAAATACTTCGGAAATTCAGGATATTTCTTTATTAATTCTTTACCCATAATTTTCAAAAGATTACTCTGAACTTTCAAAGGCAGAGTTTCAAACGTAGTCTTTGCAACATATGGAAGCTTATTCTTATCCGGAATTGCATCTATAACGAAACGGTCCATCCCTTTGAATTTTGACCTGTCTGTAAGCTCAATACCTTTTTTAATAGTCCACCCGACAAGATGGTCTATAGGCTTCGAGCGAAGATCCGGATGCTTTTTTTCGAGGCTCTCAACAGTGCTCTCCAGTATTGATGAAAATGCAAGTTTCTTCACGGATATAAACGGGATAATATTAACAAAAAGAAAACGTTTTTTCTCTGCATTTCTTGCAATACGCCATAAAAGATGCGATTTTCCAGATCCAGGCTCCCCTTGCAAAACAAAAACAAGGGAACTTCTATTGCTTTTAACAAGATCAAGTGCTCTGATAATTCTATCAAACGATTCCTTATGAATTTTTTCGACATCTATTACATCCTCGTCCCAGGGTGTCTTGACGATACTGCTTTTAAACGGACCAAGTGCTTTGAACTTTTCTAAAATCTTTTTATCCATGTAATATAGAATAAAAACCCTCTGTCTGTTTGGATGCCTTTTCCCTTTTCTTCTAATTCCTCGGGATTATTTGCCCGTTGGAGATAAATTATTTCCGTTTTGTCCATATCCAATAATTTTTTATTAATTTCCTCATCGCTAAATTTAAAACCCATTCTTTTAAGCTCTCTTTTGAAATCAGGCAACGGTACCGAGTCCCCCGCATTTTCACGCTGGTTTACATTATCATAAGCAATCTGCATATCTAACTCTGTAGGCAAGGCTTCCGATAGTTTATGTTCCCTTGCTGATAGAAATACTTCATCAATATATCCAAATGCTCTATCAACCTGCGCTTTCAATGTTGCTAAATCCTTGTACACCTGCTGAATTACTTCTTCAAGTTCGTCTCTCGTCACGTATTTACTCTGTGCTTTTCTGTGTTTCTTTATATTGGCAATGTAATAACGTGAACCGCTCTTTTCAATCTTCCCCTCGGCAATAAGATCATTAAGAAGCTGCTTTGTTAGAGTATACTCCGGGGATTTTCTCTTTCTTGTTCCTGAAATGTGAGTAAAAGTTTCTCCCCTTTTTCCAGAGCTTTTAATAAACTCAATAATTTCTTCTTTTGATTTCACATCCACCCCCAACAAAATTTATGTTAAAACAAAACTTTATACTATGAAAAGCCTGGTGCTAACAAAATTTATATGCCAGGCTCTATGTGAATTTTTTAAAGACTAAAGAAATGTTGTGACCGCCAAAACCAAACGAATTCTTAAGTGCAACATTTACATCCTTTCTTATAACCTTATTCGGCACATAATTCAGATCACATTCAGGATCCCTTTCCTCATAGTTTATTGTAGGAAAGATAATACCATTTTTAATGGAGAGCAATGTTGCAGCAGACTCTACAGCACCGGAAGCTCCCAATAAATGCCCTATCATAGATTTAGTAGAACTCACGGGGATTTGATAAGCTTTTTCTCCAAACAATCCTTTTATTGCTTTTGTTTCATACTTGTCGTTCATAGGCGTAGAAGTACCGTGCGCATTAATATAATCGACATCTGCAGTCGATACATCCGCATCTTTTAATGCGATTTGCATTGCACGCTTGATCTCTTTTACATCAGGATCAGGTGCTGTAATATGGTAAGCATCAGTAGTAGCTCCGTACCCTGCAACCTCGCCGTAAATGTGAGCACCTCTTTTCTCTGCATGCTCTACTGATTCAAGTATAAGAATCCCTGAGCCCTCTCCAACAATAAATCCGTCTCTTCCTTTATCAAAAGGCCTTGATGCCTTTTCGGGAGCATCATTCCTTTTAGAAAGGGCTCTCATCGAAGCAAAAGCAGCAATACCCAAAGGAGTAACTGCAGCATCAGCACCGCCAGCTACTATCACATCAAGGTTACCTCTTCGTATTGCAAGCATTGCCTCACCAATAGTTTGAGTAGATGATGCACAGGCACTTACAGCAGAAAGTGTTTTGCCCTTAAAGCCATACTTAATAGCAATATAAGCAGGTATAGAATTAATGATTAGTTGAGGAACAAGGAATGGACTTACTCTTCTGGGCCCTCTTTCCATAAGAATCTTATGCTGTTCTTCTATTGACCGTAATCCACCCACTCCCGATGTCACATATACTCCTACTCTTTCCGGGTTTTCTTTTTCAACCTCAATGCCTGCATCTTCTATCGCCTCTTTCGCAGCAACCAGTGCAAACTGTTGAACTCTGTCAAGCCTTCCTACATCTTTAGAGTCAAAATAATTCCTCGGTTCAAAGTTTTTCACTTCACCTGCAATTTGTACGGAGTAGTTGGATGGATCAAAAAGCGTAATTCTGCTAACACCGGACTTTCCTCTCTTTAAGCCGTCAAAGAATTCCTCTTTGCCAATACCTATAGAGGAAACTACGCCCAGGCCTGTTACAACAACCTTTCTCATCATTTATTTTATATGGTCTTTGATGTATTGAATAGTTAATCCCACTGTTGTGAGTTTTTCGATATCTTCATCGGGTATCGTCATCCCGAAATCATCCTCAAGTGCCATAGCAATATCCACAAGACTCAAAGAATCTGCCCCCAGATCCTCCACATACTTTGCTCCATCAACAATCTTGTCGTCATCTACACCTAACTTGTCTTTAATAATTCCATTTACCTTCATTCTAATTTCCTTCTCGTCCATACTTAGCCTCCTATTTTTTTATTTTTTTTACAAAATAATCTCACATAACAATACCTATTATAGTTATTCTTACATTTGAATCAAGTACAAATTATTTTAAATCATATTTTTAAGAAGCTGCAAACTTTGCACTTTCCCGGATATACTCTTTCACCTTCTCTTCCGAAAGCTGAGGGAATTCTTCGTAATACTGAGAAACAGCATAAAAATACCTATCTATTACAGGGCATAATACTTCACCAAACTGCACAAGTTTTTCATATCCTTCCGGAGAAGAAACAGGGGCTGCAGTACAAAGCCGTGCCGGCTCAAAACTATGTAGAGTCTTAACAGCAAGGAAGAGCGTTTCACCCGTTGCAATCCCATCATCTATGAGCAATACATTCTTACCTTTTATTTTCTTATAATCAAATTCCACTCCGAAGGATTTTTCCCTTCTTTCGAGCTCTGCTAACACTCTTATTTTGACATCCTCTAAATAATCTTCTCCTTCTTCTTTTGCTAATTCATTCAATACAACCTCTCCTGCAATAGAAACGGCTCCTATCGCAAGCTCTGAGTTATAAGATGCAGGAATCTTATGGATAATAAGAGGAAGAATAGGTAATTTTAATGCCTTCGAAATAGGGTATGCAACTTCCACACCACCCCTTGGGACTGCAAACAAAAAAGAGAGGTTCTTTTCAAAACCTCTCTTCACAATGTTTTTTAAAAGAATCTTTCCTGCATAAATTCTATTCTTATACACTCTTTTTCTGTGTTTTACCCGCTTCTTTTAGAGAAGGTTTTTCTTTTTCAGGTGTTTTTGTAATGCATTTACCAGTAAAGATAGCTCCTTCTTCAATGGAAATCTTATCAGTTGCTATATCACCATACACCTTTCCCGACGCAACAATCTCCACACTTTCCAGAGCCTTAATATTCCCCCGCACTTCACCTAAAACAACAACTTTCTTCGCTTCGATATCTGCTTTAACCTCTGCTGACTCTGCAATGGTAATCTCTCCCTTACCCTTTATGGATCCTTCTACTTTTCCTTCAATACGCATCAAGCCAGAGCATAAAATATTCCCGTTCACGGATAAGTCCTGCGAAAAAACGGACTGATTTGAACTAACTTGTGTCCTGATACTTTCTTTCTTTGATGAACCAAATGCCATTTCTGCCTCCCTATTTCAAATAATTCATTGGATTTACCGCAGTCCCATTCACTCTTATCTCATAATGAAGATGCGGACCTGTACTTAAACCCGTATCACCTTCATACCCTATCACCTGCCCCTTTTTCACATGCTCTCCACGTTTTACAGCAATTTTTGACAGATGTCCGTAACATGTTTCAATACCGTCTCTATGATAAACCTTTATAAAATTCCCATAGCCACCAAACCATCCTGCATACTCAACCACACCGTCAGCTGTTACTCTAATTGGTGCACCGTAGTAAGCACAGATATCTATCCCTGTGTGGAACTGCCAACCGCTCCCACCAAACGGATTTGTCCTCCATCCGAATGGAGATGATATATACCCGTGAAGAGGCCAGATATTGGGAGTCTTACTGAGAAGCACATTATACTCCTCAGCAGCACCCTTCAATAAATTTAACGTTTTTGCCCTGTCTTCTGCGAGCAAAGTAACATTACTCTGCTCGGAAAGAAGCTGAGCGACATCCGTAGGCAAATTGCTAGAAGATTCCAATTTAGCCTTTGGTGCCTTGCTAAGGATATAATTAAGGCTTACTTTGGAATTACCCAACTTTAAAGAAGAACTTACTTTCTTCTCAAGAGAAGAAAGATAAACAACATACTCTTTTAAACTATCAAGCTCTGTTTTCGTTTTTGTAATTTCATCCTGTGCAACTTGAAGTTCCTTTGATTGTGCAGCAACAACGTTGTTGAGTTTCATTCCCTTAAAGCGCGCAACCTCACTATTAAGACTCTTATAAGAAAATGCAAAAGAGATAAGCAATGCAATAACAGCAACAAACACAATAAGAGTTGTATAAATCTTTCTTGGAGTAATTCTAATCACTTTGGTTTTTCCTTGATAATGGGGCAAGATTATCAGGGAAAAACCACCCCGCTTACTTATTTTCTTCTTTTTATTTCTCATTCTATGTTTTTCAAGATCCATTAATCCACCTCCTGGTATTTTTAATATACACTGAAATATTACTCCATATTTTTTTATAGTCAAGAGCAAAT
>CAYONU010000056.1:0-6883 GCA_964405445.1 uncultured Caldisericales bacterium
ATAAATTTAAGTATAAAGGAGACACTGCTTAATCAAGAAGATAAAATGTATAATGGTCCATTCAAAAACAACGTTTGAGTTTTTTCATTATTTTGATAGGATTAATAATTGGAATTTTTGATCTGTTTCAAAAAGATTAAGCATAAGTCCTTGAGAAAATGCATTTTTTGTTTATAATAATAGTATGCGCCCATAGCTCAACTGGATAGAGCAACGGTCTACGGAACCGTAGGTTGCAGGTTCAAATCTTGCTGGGCGCGCCAATTTTAATTAAGGAGGGAATTTTGAAGAACAAGATAGAAATGCTACGTGCTATTTATCTCTATGGTGTAAGTATAGTTGCTTTTGTTATGATGATAGCTGGTTTGATTGGCCTTATCTCCAGTATTCTTAATAATATTTTTTTACAGCCGGGCGAAGCATCCTCTCAAGTATACTATATACAAAGTATTGTGAGAAATGCATCTCTTATTGTGGTAGGTGCAGTTGTATTCTTTTACCATTGGCGTATTGTAAATAGAGAAACTCATTTACAAAAGGGGGTAGATAAAAATGGACAAGGAAAAATCTGAATTTCTAAGGAATTTGTTTTTTTATATTATTTCGTTTGTAGGTCTTATGATTTTTGTTTTTTCCATTGTAAGTTTTATTACTGGATTTTTCAGCGTAGGGTATCCGAAACCCCCGATTTCTAAACCTATGCCTGGAACTGAGCCAGTAATACCAAAGCCTTATCTTCATATAGATGCACGTTCTTTAATTAGCGGGGGTACTGGTACAGTTGTAGGTTTTTTCGTATGGATCTTCTCCTGGAGAACGATTCAAAAAGAGCACAGTGAAGATAAGTAACTTTGTTTCAATCCTCAACAGTATTGCCCCGTTCTTTCTCCAGGAAGATTATGATAATAGTGGCATCCAGTTTGGGGACTTGGATGTAAACGTTGATAAAGTTTTACTTTCCCTGGATGTTACAGAGGATGTCATAGATGAAGCAATTCAAAATAAAGCAAATGTCATTCTCTCGCATCATCCTATTCTCTTTTTCCCGGTAAAAGACATTACAAGGCAACAGAACCCTGTACTATTTAAAGCACTGTCCAATAAAATAAACCTTATTGCAATGCATACAAATTTTGACCTTGCAGAAAACGGGTTGAATGATTATGTAGGTGGATTATTAGGAATCAAAAAAACTGGTCCTATTGAAGAATCAAAAGAGAAAATATACAAATTTGCAGTATACGTACCGGTAAGTTATGCAGATAAAGTAAGAGATGCATTATTTAACGCTGGTGCAGGAAGGATAGGCAATTATGCTGAGGCATCATTTAACATACAGGGCAAAGGCACATTTACTCCGCTTGCAGGGACGCATCCTTTTATAGGAAAAGAAGGTGAGAGGGAGGAAACGGAAGAGATAAAGATTGAAACCGTGTTGCCTGAGAGAATATTAAGCAATGCTATCTCAGAAATGAAAAGAGCACATCCTTATGAAGAGCCTGCATATGATGTCTACGAGATTAAGAAGCATCTTTCTTCGGGTATAGGAATGATAGGGAATATTGAAGCACGAAAAGTTGCAGATTTTGCACGATTCGTTAAAAAGAAACTTGATGCAAGATATGTGCGCCTTATTAAATCAAATAGAAAAAATGTGGAAAAGGTAGCACTCTGTACTGGAGCAGGTAGTTCGCTTATAGAAAAGCTTGTCCATAAAGTAGACCTGTATATAACTGGAGATATTACTTATCATACAGCACTGAGTGCACAAGAGCTTGGTTTAAATGTACTTGATGTAGAGCACTTTGATACTGAGAAATTTTTTGTAGATGCAATGTATAAAAGGCTTGTTCAAAGTGGTATTTCTAAAGAGATTTTACTGAAAAGCAAAAGGATGCATTCTCCTTACAAAATTTTATGAGCTAAACCTATTGATGTTTCGCAAGAATGATATAAAATGTAAAAATTTCTATATATTAAAGGAGAAAAAATGGAAAAAATTGCTGGATTAGCACTTACCTTTGATGATGTTTTGCTTATTCCACTCTATTCGGATGTGCTACCTATACAAGTGGACACTGAAACGATGCTTACAAGACATATAAAGCTACGAATACCGCTTGTTTCAGCCCCGATGGATACTGTAACTGAGGCAGAGTTAGCCATAGAGATGGCAAGGAGCGGAGGTGTAGGTGTCATTCACAGAAATATGCTGAAGCAAGAAGAAGCATCACAGATTAAAAGGGTAAAAGAAGCAAAAATTACAGAAAGCAGTTCTTTAGGAAAAGACGGACATTTACTTGTGGGTGGAGCAGTCGGTGTTTCAAAAGGAGAGATGGATAGAGTTAAGCATCTTATCGATGCAAATTGTGATTTCATTGTTGTTGACACTTCTCACGGACATTCAAAGAGAGTGGGAGATTTTGTTGCAGCTGTGAAAAAAAAGTTTCCTCATATTGATATTATTGCTGGAAATGTTGCTACGGAAGAAGGAGCACGTTTTCTTATTGATGCAGGTGTAGATGGTGTAAAAGTAGGCGTTGGCCCGGGCTCAATCTGCACTACAAGGATTGTTTCCGGGGCAGGTGTTCCCCAGGCTACTGCTATTTTAAACGTTAGCAAAATTTGCAAAAAAAACGATATCCCTTTAATAGCAGACGGAGGAATTAGGACGTCAGGAGATATTACTAAAGCTATAGGCCTTGGCGCAGATTCTGTTATGATCGGAAGTCTTTTTGCAGGTTGCAAAGAAAGCCCAGGAAGAATTATAGAAAGAGACGGAGCAAAGTATAAATATTACAGAGGAATGGGCTCGGTACCTGCTATGAGGAGAGGAAGCAGTGACAGGTACGGTGAGGAAGGAAATGCAAAGATGGTTTCTGAAGGTGTCGAAGCACTTACCTTATACCGAGGAAAGGTGAAGGATGTTGTGTTTCAATTAATTGGCGGCCTTCGCTCAGGTATGGGATACGTAGGAGCGCATAACATAGAAGAACTGCAAGAAAAAGCACTATTCTATAAGATAACCACAATGGGGCTCATAGAAAGTAGAGTTCATAATGTCAAAGAATTTTAAAGAAAGTATAATAATTGTTGATTTTGGTTCTCAGTACACACATCTAATAGCAAGGACAGTGCGGGAAGTGGGGATATATTCTATAGTAGTTCCACCTGAAACTAATATAGATAAAATTACTTCTTTAAATCCTAAAGGAATAATATTTTCTGGGGGTCCTTATGGTGTGTACGAAGCGGATGCGCCTCTCCCGGATGCAAAAATCTTTGACTTGGGCATACCGGTATTAGGCATCTGTTATGGATTTCAGGCAATCGTTAAGATGTTTGGAGGTAAAGTAAAAAAGGGGAAAGTAAAAGAATTTGGGAGAACCAAAATAAAACTAAGCAAAAACTCACTCCTCTTTGATAACCTTCCTAAAGAAATGTTTGTATGGATGAGTCATAGTGATTGCGTTAGTATAGTGCCTGCTGGCTTTAAAGTAACTTCAATGAGTGAGAATAATATCGTTTCCTCAATTGAAAAGGATAATATCTTTGCAACACAGTTTCATCCAGAGGTAAAACACAGCGAATTCGGAAAGGACATTATCTCAAATTTTGTGCATAAAATATGTGGTGCTTCTTATACGTGGAGAACGGAAGATTTTATTGAGGAAAAAGTTAAGGAAATACAGGAGATAGTAAAGAATAAAAATGTAGTTTGCGGGTTAAGTGGTGGCGTTGATTCAACAGTTGCTACTATCATTACAAGAAAAGCAATAGGAGACAAATTGGTACCGGTTCTGGTGGATACCGGCCTCTTACGGAAGAATGAAGCAAGAGATCTATTACATACATTTGAGGATAAACTGCACCTTAAAGTAAAGTTTGTAGACGCAGAGAAGGAATTTTTAGAAAAATTAGAAGGTATTACTTCGCCTGAAGAAAAAAGAAAAGTGATTGGAAGAGAATTCATAAGAGTATTTGAGAGTGTTTCATCGGAAATAGGAGGTGCTGATTTTCTTGTCCAGGGGACTCTGTATCCGGATGTAATTGAATCGAAAGGAACTAAAAGAGCTGCGAAAATCAAATCGCATCACAATGTAGGAGGTCTTCCATCTGATATGAAATTTAAATTAATAGAGCCTTTGAGAGAGCTATTCAAGGATGAAGTAAGAGAAATTGGCAAGAAACTTGGTGTACCGGATGAAATTTTGCGCAGGCATCCTTTCCCTGGACCTGGTCTCGCTATCAGGATAATCGGAGAAATAACAGAAGCAAAATTAAGAATATTAAGAGAAGCAGATTATATACTTTCGGAAGAATTAAAAGATGCACACCTTTACAATGATGTATGGCAAGCTTTTTGTGTACTTCTTCCTGTAAAGAGTGTGGGCGTTATGGGAGATAAAAGGACTTATGAATTTGCCGTTGCTGTGAGAATTGTTCAAAGTAGTGACGGAATGACAGCAAATTGGGCGGAAGTGCCATACAGTTTCTTGAAAAAGGTTTCATCAAGGATTATAAATGAAGTAAAAGGTATTAACAGAGTTGTTTACGATATAAGCTCAAAGCCACCTGCTACTATTGAGTGGGAATGAAGCACAATGAATATCATCTACCTTACTCACCGGAGTTGTGTTATGGAAAAACGGGCTTGGTAAGTTAATGAACCTATGTGGGCAGTTGAAATTTATTTATAAAATGCTAAAATATAATTGAACCCTGCGGAGTGCGTGTTATACTTATCGGATTTGAGCCAACACATAGTTTGAGGGGGTGGATGTATGCTAAAAGTTGAGGCGCTGCGGTGCTTCCTGGCAGTATATAGGAAACCCCCACCTGTCCGAAAGGACTTCAAAATCTGTTAAGTCACGGCTCTTGCGGGGGGCAATGTAATTGGGAGGTGAAATGAGATCACTTGTTATAGCAGTATGGGTGCTTGTAGGAGTTGTAGGGATAGGTACTGTTTCAATTTTAATTTTTGTTATTAAAACAAGGGCATCCGTTGAAGGCACATTGCAGGAGACCCAGAATCTTCTCAAAAAGGTTGAGAGTCAGATAAATAATATTGGAAAGAATCTTGAGGCTACTACAGGAAATGCAAATGGTGCTATGCTCCACCTTAAGAATACGTTAAGAAATACTGAGAGAACTACTGCATTTGTAAATCAGATTGCGCCTTTTGCAACCATATTATTACTTTTGCAAGGTTTTACTACAAATACAAAAACAGAATCAAAAAACAGGAGCATATTGAATAATATAATGAATATTGGAAAACTCTTTGCTGCTATTCAACAAGGATTTTCTTTATACAAAAAATTTTCATCTAAAAAGAAGGAGGTTAATTATGGAAGAAAATAGAACAAGTACCTTTATCGATGGATTCCTCTGGGGTGCACTGACTGGTTTTGTTTTAGGAGTTCTGTTTGCTCCGCAGTCAGGTGTAGAGACAAGAGAAATGCTCAAAGAAAAAGGAAAAGAATTAGGAACAAAAGCAAAAGAAGTGGCTAAAGATGTAAAAGCAAAAGGAAGGGACATTCTTACAGGAAAGGGCGTAGAAATTCAGGAAGAAGTAGAAGAAAGTTAATTGAAATTTTTCTGCATTCTTGTATAATGAACGTGCTGTTGGGAAGTCGTCTAATGGTAGGACGGAGGACTCTGGATCCTTTAATGATGGTTCGAATCCATCCTTCCCAGCCAGGGGCGTAATAGAACAGCGGTTAGTTCAGGGGGCTCTCAATCCCCAGACCAGGGTTCGACTCCCTGTTACGCTACCATTTTAAGAGAGGAGGAGAATAATTTTTCAAAACAATAAAAATGAAAGCAGGGATTATAGGACTACCAACCTCAGGCAAAACAACACTTTTCAAAGCACTTATCGGGAAGGAATTGTCTGTATCTTTTGATAAACCAAATGTAGGAACTGTTAAAATTGTAGATCCAGAGCTTACTGAATTGTCATTAGCATTCCACCCGGGAAAAACAACACCCGCAGAAATTGACTTTGTAGATATTCCAGGTATACCTATCGGTGCAGAGAATAGAAAAAGGAGAACAGAAATCTATACTTCAATTCGCAAAGTTAATGCACTTGTTGAAGTAGTAGATGCATTTTCACATACGAGAGATATAAAATCATCCATACAGGAATTTGATTCCGATCTTATTATAATGGATCTTGATGTAGTAGAACACAGGCTGGAGCGCCTGAAGAAAGAAAAATTAGATCTTGCAAAAGAAAGAGAATTAAATGTTTTGAAAAAATGTGCTGATGCTTTAGAAAAAGAAATACCTATTAGAGATGCGGGACTTACGGAGGAGGAAAAGCATTCTATAAAATCATTTGAGTTTTTTACCTTAAAACCAGTGTTGTATGTAATAAACATTTCTGATGCTGACATTAATGAAAAGGATCAAATTAAAACCAAAGCATCTTTTGGAAAAAAATTCTTTGGTACTCATTCACTATTTGTCGTAATGCCAGTTGAACTTGAATTCGAATTATCAAAGCTCAATGCGGCAGATAGAAAAGAATTCCTTTCTTCTTACGGGCTGGATAAACAGATTCTTCCGGAATTCATCGATGCTGCATATTCCCTATTAAACTACGAGACGTTTTATACAGTAGGTAAGGATGAGGTGAAGGCGTGGACTATCACAAAGGGAACGACTGCAAGAAAAGCTGCAGGAAAAATCCATTCAGACATTGAAAGAGGTTTTATAGCAGCAGAAGTAATCGCTTTTGAGGATTTCAAAGCAGTCAATTTTTCATTTAAAGAGGCTAAAGAAAAAGGGATACTGAGAATCGAGGGAGAAAATTACATTATAAAGAATAAAGAGATTGTACATTTCAGATTTAATGTATAAAGAGATTTTTAAC
>CAYONU010000057.1:0-6740 GCA_964405445.1 uncultured Caldisericales bacterium
TTTTAAAATCGCTGAAGAATTTAAAGAGAAAAACACTGAGTTTACATTTTCAACACAAGTAATTTACTTAAATAAGTGAAAAATGTATACTTACTGCCAAATTGAGTTTTTTGTAAATTTAGCTATAATAAAGGCATGGAATACTTAGCGCTTTACAGGAAGTATAGACCACAAATCTTTGAAGAGGTTGTTGAGCAAAAAACTGTGGTAAAGATTTTGCAGGAAGCACTGAAGCAAAAAAAGATTGCTCACGCATATTTATTCGCGGGACCGAAGGGGACTGGCAAAACGTCCATTGCAAGAATCTTTGCAAAAGGATTGAATTGCGAAAAAGGACCTACGCCGACACCCTGTATGAAATGCAAAAACTGCATCGCTATCACCAATGGCACTAGCCTAGACGTAATTGAAATCGATGCTGCTTCCAATAGAGGCATTGATGAAATAAGAGATTTAAGAGAAAAGGTAAAGTATGCTCCCATTTCTTCACGATACAAAGTATACATTATTGATGAGGTACATATGCTCACCCCGCAGGCATTCAATGCACTGTTAAAGACCCTGGAGGAACCTCCGGAAAACGTAGTATTTATCCTCGCGACAACTGCTCCGGAAAAACTACCTGCAACTATCCTATCCCGATGTGAACGCTTTTACTTTAAACCTATTTCCATAAATGGATTGACGGAAAGGATAAAAGAAGTTACAGTAAAAGAAGGCGCAAAAATTACTGACAGCGCAGCGATGCTTATCGCACGCTTTTCCTCAGGTTCACTGCGTAATGCTTTGAGTCTTCTGGACCAGGCAATTACAATGCACGAAGAAATTGATGAAGAGAGTATAAGAACACTTGTCGGCATACCAGAGGAAGAGATACTAAAGAATTTCCTTGACAGTATTATTAACAATAATGCTAAAGATGCGTTACAGATTATTATTTCTATAGCTGATAGCGGAAAGGACAGTAAAATATTTGTCAATGAGTTTCTTGTGTACCTTCAGGATCTTATCACAGGAAAGTTACTTGGTTTTGACTATCTTGCAGGAAAGAGAGATAAAGATTTTTTGAATGTGATGCGAGAACAGGCAAAATACATTACCAGTAAAAGATGCGTGGAGATTTCTTCTGCATTTGCTGATACTTTAAACAGTATGCGATTGTTTCCCGATCCATTTTTCCCATTAGAGCTTTCTGCCCTGTCCTGTATAAAAGAAGAAACTCCCGAAGAAAAGATCCCCGTTGCAGAGAAACAAATGAAAGAAACTAAAAAGCAAGAAATGCCAATAGTGGCAACGGATGCTTTAACTACTGTCCGTACACACTGGAAAGATGTAATAATGGAAGTAAAAAGGAAAAATACACCTCTTAGTGCAATCCTCATAAGAGTAAATCCGGCTGAATTAAAAGACAATGTACTTACGCTGATCCCTGAGAAAAAATTTTATCTTGAAATGCTGAATAACCTGGATAATATTAAAACATTAAAAGAAGCACTGAAGAAGATTTTATCAAAAGAAGTAAGGATTTCTTTTACTGCTCCTGAAGAGAAAAAAGTGTTTAATAAAGAAAAAGAAATTGAGAAAATAAAAAAGAAAAAAGAAGTAAAAGAAACTTTAAGTTTATTTGATGGCGTTATTACTGACATAAAAAATACCGAGGAGGAAAACAAATGAGAAATATGAAAGATTTAATGAGAAAAGCACAAGAATTGCAGCAAAAAATGGAAGAGATAGATAAAGAATTGGGAGAAACAAGAGTGGAAGGTATCGCAGGAGGAGGCGTTGTAAAGGCTGTCGTTACAGGCAAATCGGAAATTGTTTCAATAAGTATTTCTGAAGAAGCTATTAATAAGGAAGATAAAGAAATGCTTGAAGATATGGTTGTTGCAGCTATAAAAGAAGCTCAGGAAAAAGCAAAGGAAATCTCCAAAGAGAAGGTTGCTGCCCTCGGTTTAGGGAACGTGCCCGGCTTGGGCTTTCCAAATTGATTGAATGAACAATCTTCCCAATAAAATTGAAGAGCTCATTAAAGTAATTTCCTCCCTTCCCGGCATAGGTCCAAAAAGCGCTGAAAGAATAGCATTGTATATATTGAGCATGAGTGACAGCAAAGTGCAAGCACTCATTGAAACGGTACAAAACGCAAAAAAAGATGTGCATCTCTGCCCTATTTGCTTCAACCTTACCGATAAAGAAATATGTGATATCTGCGCAAATCCCGCAAGAGACCATTCAGTTGTCTGCGTAGTGGAAGAGGTAAGAGATCTATTTGCCATAGAAAAGAGTAGATATTACAACGGCGTGTATCATGTACTTCATGGAAGCATCGATCCTATGAACCATATCTCACCAGAAGATCTAAAAATAAAAGAACTTGTGGAGCGCGTTTCAAAGGGAAACATAAAGGAAATAATCATTGCAACGAACCCCAACTTTAACGGAGATATTACAGCACTTTATATTAAAAAACTTTTGAAGCCTTACGGTGTAAGAATCACGCGCATTGCAACGGGACTCCCGAAAGGTACGGAGATTGACTTTGCTGATTCCGTAACTCTTTCAATGGCAATAAAAGAACGTAAAGAAATTTGATCTACTTAGACAAATCGCAATTAAAATATGAATGATATTATGCATAGTTTGGATATAAACAAAGCAGTATTTATAAAACTTTTAATTTCATTAATTATCATTATCATCATCTGGATTATAAAACGTTCCCTCTCAAAAATTGTAAATAAAAAAGTCAAAGAAACACACCCAAGATATCTGTGGCGAAAAGCGCTGAACTATATAGCTATTGCATCAGACTTGATCTTCATTGGCATTGTATGGATGAGAAGTTTCCAATCACTTGCTACATACCTTGGCTTGCTCTCCGCTGGCATATCCATTGCATTAAAAGACCCTATCCTTGATATGGCAGGCTGGCTCTTTATTGTTACACACAGAATCCTGAAAGTAGGAGACAGAATTGAAATTAATGGAAAAATAGGAGATGTCATTGATACGGGCATCTTTCAGTTTCTTGCAATAGAGGTAGGCAACTGGGTAGATGCAGACCAGAGTACCGGACGCATCATTCACATACCAAACAGTCTGCTCTTTACAAATCCTCTCATTAACTATACAAAGGGTTTTCCATATATCTGGAATGAAATTCCCGTACTTATTACATTTGAAAGTAATTGGAAAAAAGCAAAAGCACTTCTGCAAGAAATTGTACAAAAGGATACAGAATCGTCAAATGAAATTGCAAAGAGAAGTATTGATAAAGCAACGAGAAAATTCGATATTCTTTATCAACATACAGAACCGAGAGTTTACACAAGTGTACAAAACAGTGGTGTCTTGCTTACAATCCGTTACCTCTGCAGGGTAAGAAAAAGAAGAGAAACGAATGAAGCAATCTGGGAAAATATCCTTGACGAATTTGCAAAGCATAACGACATTGATCTTGCTTATCCTACCCAGCGTTTCTTCAACAATACTGTTGAAGGGAAACCAGGCACCAGACCAAAACAGTAAATCATTTGTACTGAATCCAGCCGTTTCTGATACCTGCATCTCTTACGATTCGAGAAGCCAGGAAAAATTCTTTTTTCGTAATTTCCCTATTAATTTCAGGATACATTTTTGCCTGATATACAGGTATGTATTGACTCATCAAACTGAAATAAATATCTTTCGACAAATCATTTGTAATAAAGTTAACAACATTTTTCAACTCACCAATACCTTCCGGAAAGAGAAGGTGTCTTATGATAATACCTTTTTTTGCAATACCTTTACTGTCCATTGAAAGGTTTCCTACCTGATTGTACATCTCTTTTACAGCAGCTTTCGCAATTTCCGTATAGTACGGCACTCCGGAATATTTTTTACCGAATGCATCCGTACCGTACCTAAAATCCGTAAGGTAAATATCAACGATATTCTTCAAAAGTTTTATAGTTTTTACAGATTCATAGCCACTCGTGTTATATACAATCGGGAGTACCAAGCCACTTTTTCTTGCAACAAAAATTGCTTCAGCAATCTGCGGAATAAAATGTGCAGGCGTCACAAGGTTTATATTAACAGCACCTCTACCCTGCAGCTTCAACATAATATCAGCAAGTGTTTCAATGGAAATTTCCTTCCCCCTACCTAACTGACTAAAGTTATAATTCTGGCAGTACACACATTTCAAGTTACAATAACTAAAAAAGATGGTCCCTGATCCCTTATTTCCTACAAGAGGGGGCTCTTCTCCTTTATAGAGTGAAAATGAAGCAATTTTTATGTTTTTGCCTGCACCGCACAAGCCTACTTCACCATTGTCACGATTTACTCCACAATTCAATGGACAGAGGTAACAAGGAGAAAAGAGATGGTAAAGTTCTGCTATCCGATCTTTTATATTCATATCCGTTGATTTATATCTTGAATGCTATTCCTGCTTGCCTGTATAAATTTTTCTTTCCTTATACTTTTCTGCATCTTAAAAAATGCTTCCGGCATTAATCCAAAATTTGCTCGCATTGGCTGCGGCACAGTCAGAGGATTGTCCGTTATAAAATGGATTAGGGCACCAAGCATCGTATCGCAAGGCAAAGAAATAGGTGTTTTTCCCTGGGCAAGCAATGCTGCATTGATACCCGCAAGCAGACCTGTTGAAATAGATTCCACATATCCTTCCACACCAGACAGTTGACCTGCTATAAATATGGACGGTTTCTCTTTTAATTGCAATGTGTTTCCAAGTAGCAAAGAAGCTTTAATGTAAGCATTCTTGTGGATCGATCCAAACCGCACAAAATTTGCTTTCTCAAGTCCGGGTATCAGCCTAAACACGGCTTTCTGTTCGCCGTAGCGAAGTGCAGTTTGAAATCCTACAAGTTCATAGAGGCTGCCTTCGTTATTTTCTTTTCTCAATTGTACAACCGCATAATATTTTTTATCAAAACCCACCGGACGAAGGGGACCAAAACGCAGTGTATCTTCACCTCGCTTTGCGATCTCTTCAATAGGCATGCAGGCTTCAAAAAAGTACTTTCTGTCAAAACTATGGAGTACATGCTGCTCTGCTGTGATAAGTGCATTGTAAAAACGTATATACTCCGCCTTACTCATAGGGGAGTTGAGATAATCATTACCCTTGCCGTAGCGACCAGCGAAAAATAATTTATTCATATCAAGCGACTCAGCCATCACAATAGGAGAAATAGCATCATAAAAATAGAGATTGTCCGCTTTTAATGCAGATTTAAGTACTTTAAGCAAAGGTAAAGACGTGAGTGGACCTGTCGCAATAATTGTAATCCCCTCCGGTATTTTGTCTACTTCCTTACGTATTACATTGATGTACGGATTTTCCGTAACTAATGCTGTTGCTTCTTTTGAGAATTTTTCTCTATCCACTGCAAGTGCCTTTCCAGCTGGCACCATATTTTTCACAGCCACCCGTAAAAGCACCGAACCTAAAGAGAGTGCTTCTTCTTTTAATAATCCTCTTGCATTTTTTAGTTCCATTGAACCAAATGAATTGCTGCAAACAAGCTCTGCAAACAGATCTGTCTTATGTGCTTCAGTAAACTTTATAGGCCTCATCTCATACAGATTTACCTGTACCTTTCTTCTTGCAACTTGCAGGGCAGCTTCACTTCCTGCAAGCCCTGCTCCTATCACATTTATCATAACGATTTCGTAAACCTACCCGCTGCTCTTTTGATAAGTCCTTTTACTTCCATATATGTAAGTAAAGAAACAAGTTTGGAAGGAGCAATTTTTGTTTCTTTAGCAATTGTTTCAGCAGTTTTTGCACCGTTATCCATCACCTGAAGTACAGCTTTTTCTTCATCGGACAGAGACAAATTTGCTTTACTTGGTTCTGTATCCATACCAAGATATTCTAAAATATCGTTTACATCCGTTACCGGAATAGCTCCATCCTTTATAAGCTGATTTGTACCTTTACTTACATCACTTGTAATGTTTCCTGGTATTGCAAATACATCTCTGCCTTGTTCTGCTGCAAGGCGTGCAGTGATAAGAGAACCGCTGCGCTTTGCAGCTTCCACAACAAGAGTTGCAATGGATAAGCCACTGATAATCCTATTCCTGAAAGGGAAATTGTATGAGAGTGGCCGTGTACCTAACGGAAACTCAGAAATTACCGCTCCGTTCTTCACAACTTCTTCATATAAACCTCTGTTACAGGATGGATAAATATGATCTATGCCTGAACCCAGCACAGCAATTGTTCTTCCTTTAGCAGTAAGGGCCCCCTTATGAGCGATTGTATCAATTCCCACCGCAAGGCCACTTACAATAGTAATACCTTTTAATGCAAGCTCCCTGGAAAATAGTCCTGCAACAGCTCTACCATACACTGTACATTTCCTCGAGCCGACAATACTTATAGCATTTTCATCACTCTTAATGATATCACCTTTCATATAGATAACAATAGGAGGATCTTTTATATTCTTCAATGACATCGGATATTTTTCCGAGCTGATCGTTATAACTTTAAAGCCTTTCTTTTGTGATAACTCAATTTCTTTTTCAGCTTTTTTATAATCTTCTTTTGAAATAGGGACAGCTACCTCTTTACCATTACTAAATTGCTCAAGTGCATTAGTAATTAATTGCTCACCGTATTTCTTTCCCCTTAAAAAATTCAATGCTATCCAGACTAAATTATTCATCATCATTAAGAGTATACATAAATTCACATATTTTTAAAGAACACAAGA
>CAYONU010000058.1:0-6617 GCA_964405445.1 uncultured Caldisericales bacterium
AGCAATTAGATACATTTGCAAAAATGGTTGCTAAATGTTAGATTCGGAAATCATTCGAAACTTACCACTTTTTCGGGATGTATTTTATTATCTTTGCACTTTCCAATACCTATAAAAGCACCTTGTTTATCTTTTACCATCACTTTATCCACTGTAATATCTATGCCATTTCTAAACCGTTCGGCATTATCTACAATAAGAGAAGGAAAATCAATTACCTCTCGAAGTGACAAAAATCCCTTATTAAAATCACCTTTTTTAATTCTTTCAAGCGTTGTAGCAGCACTAATTTGAAAACTTCCCACGGCAATGCGTGCAATAGCAGAAAGAGTGCCAAAAGTATTAAGGGCTCTTCCAAGATCTCTGGCAATTCCCCTCATATAGGAGCCTTTAGAACAAACAACATCCAGCACGAGCTTATTGTCCTTAAAGGAGATAATTTTCATTTCATATATTTTTATTTCAACAGCTGGCTTCTTAACAGGATTCCCCTGCCTTGCATATTTGTACAGAGGTTTTCCATTTAACTTTTTTGCAGAATAAATGGGAGGCACTTGTTTTATTGTACCAATAAAGGTATCGATAACTTTTTCTATCCTGTGTATATCTACAGCAAGGTCCTTTTTGTTTACTATATTTCCTGTAATATCATCCGTGTCTGTTTCTATACCAAATTGAATCTGTATAATGTACCTCTTTGTATCTGTATTAATGTAAGGGATAAAACGTGTAGCTTCGTCTAAAGCAACTATCATAAGGCCAGTAGCCATAGGATCAAGTGTCCCCATATGACCTGCTTTCCTCACATTTAATAGATGCTTTACTTTATTTACAAGAGCAAACGAAGTTATGCCAAAAGGCTTAGAAATCAATAAAATATTCTTTTTTGATATATCCATTATGTAGTTTCATCCCTTCGAGCTGAAGAAGCTTCATTTTTATATCTACTCCTCCGGAAAAGCCGCCGATGCTCCCATCACTTCTTATCACTCTATGACACGGCACAATAATCGGCAGAGGATTATTTTTCATTGCAGTACCAACGAGGCGTGCATATTTTTTACTTCCAAAAACAGTATTTGCTACATTACCATACGAAGAGACTCTACCAAATGGTATTTCTTGCACTCTTTCAAAGATACTTTCAAACTTTTTGTAAGAAGCAGGCAATTGATATTTTAACAGAGTGTTATTTCCTCTCCAATATCCTTCAAGTATCTTTGCGAAATATGCACTATTCTGAAAACTACACTTCCTTACAAATGAAATTCTTAATATAGTACCATTCTCCTCTACAAGATTAAGCAAAATATTATGAAAACGAATACAATACTGCATCATCCATTACCTAAAGTTATCGTTACTGTTACAGAGCGCGGTTTTATGACAGATATAACAGCATCTTTCGGAATACCATTTATCGTAACCGGCAACACATACGTACCATTATCCATGCCTGTCGTATCTACTACAGCGGAAACAGAGGCACTATCAATACGATTAAGCACATCATTAAATCCTGAAATGATTAAATCAACTGTTTTGGGTGACACAGTAACTGTCTTGCCTTCGTCTCTTTTTGCAATAACAGCAAGGCTCATTTCTTTAGTAACAATAGGTTCTATATCAACACTTACCTTGCACTTGTCGCCTTCTATTATTTTTACTCCTTTACTTACTATGAGAGATGATTGAATGACAACAGGCTTTGCAATATTAGAAATATCTATAGGCTTGGTATCAACAGACTGGATCCCAGACACAGTTTTAAAATCACCAACTACTGTAACAACCGAAGGCTTTACAGAGATAGATTTTATGCCGAAGCCCTGAAAAACAAAACCGCTCAAGTTTGGAACTACGGGCACTACTTTTGAAATAGAAGCACTACTTTCAGGCACCTTAACTATACAATTAATAGGGTTAATCTGCACATTTTGTACCGGTTTCTCATCCTTTCCCGATGTTTTTACAGGAAGATTCAAGGTTGTTTCACCATTGACTTCCGCGAGATCAACTTCGACAAATACCCTTGATATATTGTTTAATGCACTTTCGGGGCCTGTAATATTCACTTTGTCAGGTGTGACAATGGGTGCTCCGGGAAGAAAACCATTCTTTGAATTGCCTTTAAACATCACACTTACAGGCATTGTAATAGTAGATAATTTTTCAAGGGATACTTTTGCCTTTTCCGGAGATATCTTCTTTATCGTAATTCCTGATAAAGGAGGACTCACATCCACTTTCACATAATATTCACCCTGCGTTTTCCCTGCTAAATTAATTAAAGCAGTAAAGTCCTGAGCCTTTACCCCAAGAACTGCTTTACCCGGACCTTCCGCAGTAACATTTACATAATCTGTCCTACCTTTAATAACTACTCCGGTTTCAACGTTTATAGGTACAACTGGAACTTTAAACGTGCGCGCTATGGTAGGCCCCTGTACTCCCGCTACGTAGTACCAGAGCACTATTGCAAGAATAACAGAAATGACCTTTATATCAAGGAGTTTCATAAAAAACTTTTTCATTTTGCTTTAGACCTCTCCTTTCTTTCAGACCATGCAGGTTTCGCCATTACAAGCAGCATTCCTCTGAGTTCCAAGGGGCTGAGATAACGTGTTAACTTCCCTTTCACTGCAAGCGATATAATGCCTGTCTGCTCAGAAACAACAATAGCCAAAGCATCTGTTTCCTCCGTAATACCTACTGCTGCTCTGTGCCTTGTACCTACTCCTTCCTTATCAAGAGACTCATCAAGCGAGAGAGGTAGTACACAGCGCGCTGCTACTATACGTGTATCTCTAATAATGACAGCACCATCGTGAAGTGCTGTGTTAGGATAAAAAATCGTATTAAGAAGCTCTGTTTTTACTAAAGAGTTAACTGGAACGCCAGTATCTATGTATTCATTTAGGGGTGTATCTCTTTCTATTATAATTAATGCCCCAATTTTATTGAGAGACATATACTTTGCACTCTTCACTATTTCATCAACCATATTTTTAAAATCCTCTGCACTAATAAACTCCATCCTCTCACCAATAGTTACGCCTTTTCCCAGCCCCGTGAACCATTTACGTAACTCCGGCTGGAATACAACTACAAGAAGAATAGGAAGAAAAGTTACAGAAAAACGAAGCAACCCATTCATAATGTAACTCACAGCAATGAGATGAATCGAATTACTCAGCTTGGCAAGACCCATCAAAACAATAAAATATATTCCTATGCCTTCGGCAAGCTGCAGTGTCCTTGTATGCCTGATAGCACGCAGGACAAAATATATCATTAAACTTACTATAAAAATATCAATCACCGTAAGAGTAATGTATCTTATACTTAAGTTAGCAATTATAAAATTATTTATTTTCTCCATCAATATAGTTTTACAAAATTTCGTCTTTTTTGCAATAGTATAAAATAAGATATTCCCGCATCCTAAGAATCAAATACAAAATACATATTCACCCAATTTGGATAAATTATGGTATAATGTAAAAAATGGAGATGAGAATAATGATTGAGGATGAAGAAGCAACAAATATAAATCCTATCGAGAGAATAATAAGGGGAATAGTCGGAGCACTGCTCTTCTACTTCGGAACAGAGGTGAGCAACATAGTAGCTTTGCTTAGTTCAAGCTACTATACAAAGCATTCAATAGGATATTCATTTGCATGTATTGTTGCTTCGTCACCGGATACATTCAGAATCATAGGATGGTTTGTAGGTTTTGTGCTCATTTTTACAGGTATCAACGGATTCTGCCCTTTTTACAAGATGCTTCATTTAAATACAAACAGAAAAAGGTAAGTGAACGAGATGCTAATGATTGAAAAAATGATGCCAGAGATGAAAAATGCTGTAAAAGAAAGTAAGGAATTGCAAAAAGCAAAGGAAAACCTCATAGAGGAAGTAATTAAAATCCTAAAAAGGGTATTACCCGGAGAGATTGAGAAAGAGAGAAATCTCACATCCATTGATTTTCCTGTTGCAACACCTCTGGGTAAACCTATTAATAGAATTTTTTGTAAGCAAGATATAAAGGACTATATTGCTGCTGCAACGGATGGTTCTGAAATTCCCATCGATTTCGATTTTCCCTTATATTATTATGTAATTAATATTGGAAAAGTAATCATAAAGTACGGTAAAGATTCGTTTTTTTTCTCTGATTCTATTCCTAAAATTTTTTACAAAGAAAAAGATCTTTTTTCAAATGTAGGTAGAGAGAGCTTGATAGTAAAGGGAGAGCTTCTGGAGTCCAAAATGCTTCTCCAGGAAAGCATTGCATTATCAGATGTACTTGAGTCGGTAAAAAATGACAAACTTCCGAAAGTATCCCTCATTGACGGAACTTTAATTCAATGGGAAGTAAAGGGAAGAAACGAAGAGTTCAAACAAGAATTTATAGATAGATTCCAGCTACTCTTCGAAAAGAGCAAAAAATTGGACATCCCTGTTGCAGGCTACATAAGCGGGTCACACTCAAAAGAAATCGTAGGAATAGTAAAACTGCAATGCCTCAATGAAGGTATGAATAGTAAGGAGATTAAAAAATTCGACATACTTCAAGATGTAGAGATATTTCACAGGTTACTTAAGAAAGGGGAGCGCTCAGTATTATTCAGGAGCAATGCACCAATTCTACGTTACTACAAAGCACCCGTGTATTTTTTTTACCTCAATGTGGGGAAGGAAATAGCAAGAGTAGAGATTCCTCAATTTGTTATGCAAAGCGATGAAAAAATGGAGCTTCTGCATAAGCTTCTACTGAGTCAAGCAGAAAAAGGTATGGGATATCCAGTTGCATTGAAAGAAGCTCACGAGCAAGCAGTAATACACAATGGAGAAAAATCCTCCGTGAGGCAAATATTTATTGAATTGCTCAATAAGGAAGGAATAAGTAGTAAGGAGAATTACAAATCTCTATTCAAACAGACAAGGGATATATAGTGGAACAAGTAATTTTATGCAGATTCGGAGAAATTGGGACTAAAGGAAGAGTTGCACAGAATAACCTAAAGCATAGGCTAAAAGTACAAATTGAGCGATCTATAGAAGATAGTAAGGTAGAAATTGTTGGAGGTAGGATCATAACATATACGGATTGGACAAATATGGATAAAATCAAATATCTGCCAGGTATTGCATCGTTCAGTCCTGCCGTAAAAGTCGACTATAATATCAATAGAATAAAAGAAACTGTTTTAAATATTGCAAAAAGAAGATCGAATAATCAGAAAAGCTTTGCTGTAAGAGTCAAAAGACTCTATAAAGACTATCCGATGAAGAGTCCCGACATCGAGAAGTTTATAGGCAAAACAGTAAAAGATGCTACGGGATTAAACGTAAATTTGGATCATCCGAATCTTTTTATAGGAATTGAAATCTTAATGAATGGTGCTTATATCTACACGGATAAGATTAAAGGCACTGGCGGACTCCCTGTAGGAAACCAGGGTAAAGTTGTATCCCTTCTCTCAGGAGGCATCGATTCACCTGTTGCTGCTTTTCTTATGTTAAAAAGAGGAGCAAGGATCATATTTGTCCACTTTTCTATCATTAAAAGCGAGGAGGAAAAGGCCTGGAAAATCTACAAGCGCTTCCTCGCATTTGATAGCAAAACAAAGTTCATCGTGGTTCCACATAGAAAATATATTGAAAAAGTAGCCGAAATCCTGAAAAAATACAACAGAGAACGCTATATATGTATTTTTTGCAAAAGAAGATTTCTAAAAGAATCTACTCATATTGCCCGAAGAATAGGAGCAGAAGGTATCGTCACAGGTGATTCGTTAGGACAGGTAGCAAGTCAGACTCTGAGGAGTATGAGCATCATTCAAGAAGAAATTAACTTCCCCGTATACAGGCCACTTATTGGATTGGATAAATCTGAAATAAAAGAGATAGCATATAAAATTGGTACCTATAAAATTTCTATATCCGACAATACTTCTTGCCAATTTGCACCAAAACATCCTATAATAAAGGGAAATAAAGAAAATGTCGTACAGATGGAAAAAATCCTTAATCAAGAGCTTAAAAAACAATAAATCATATGGGTGTTATATTCTCATTCTAAATCTCGCCGAGCAAAAGAACATTCAAATAGGAAAATTAGGTAAATTCCGGTTTGAAAAAGGTATCTATTTTTATGTTGGCAGTGCTAAGGGTGGTTTCTCAAAACGTGTAGTAAGGTATTTTGGAAAGAGGAATAAAAAATGGCATATAGACTATTTAATAGACGAAGCTGAAGTAATAGGCATTTTGCTTTTTGAGGGATATACAGATGAAGAGTCTTTAGCAAAAAGAATGAGTTCATTGTATAAAATGCCTATAAAGAAATTTGGAGCAACAGATAGCAGATCTTTTTCACATCTTTTCAAAAAAGAAGGCCCCTGGGGGAAAGGGGCCGTTTGATCTTTAGATCTTTTAAAAAGGAGGAAGAAAATGAAAGTTTTTTAAAACTTTCTTTTTAGCTTACCCTCGTAAGCCGAATGTAATTATATATGGTTTTTATTTTTTGTCAACCCCTCTCTCAAATTGCCGTAGCAGAAACAAAATCTTAATCTTAAGTAAAAATATAGATACTCTCAAAAATTTAACAA
>CAYONU010000059.1:0-6511 GCA_964405445.1 uncultured Caldisericales bacterium
CTTTTTAAAGGAAAAAATCATAGTAGTTTTGTGTAATATTTTTTCATCCTTAGACGTACTCATGAACAGTTTAGCCTGTTCAGGCTTCTTTTCTGCTTTCTTTATCTTTTTAAGGGAGTAGGTCTATCAATTTTTATTATAATATTTCTCTACTGCATTTTCTGCCTCTTTCAGGCTTCTTATAAATAAGTTGGTGCCTGGGTTTAGGATTGTGGGAACGTAAAGCAAAGGGTTTACTCCGGCACTTTCAGCACCATGGAAATCAATCCTTCCGGAATCACCAATATGTACAGCTTCTTCCGGGAGCACATTGAATACTCTGCAAGCAAGAAGAAATATTTTTGGATCTGGTTTTCGTAGCTTTACTTCATCGGAAAAGATGAGCATGTCAAAATAAGAAAGGATGCTCAATTTTTCAAGAATTTCTCTCAGCACTTTTCCAGGAGTTTTTCCTGTGTTTGAAATGAGAGCAAGTTTGTATCTTAATTTAAGCTTTTTCAATGTCTCTGGCACATCTTCCTCTGTAAGTGAAGGAGGGCTATTAACAGCGCACTCTGTATAGAATTTTAATATTTTTTCAAATTGCTTACTGTTTGGATATACATTTATACTCTTAAACAGGTGCAAAAGCTGGGTCTCCGGAAGGAGTGCCCATTCATTTTCTCTTGAGGGATGTTTAAATACCTGTGTAAGTCCCGTAAAATAATCAAGAATTCTTTCCTTAAAGTCCAATGGAAGATTTAGTGTTTTAATTATAAAATCAGTGCGTAATAAATCTCTTCTTCTCTCATTAGCTTTGTTGTCAGAAATGAGCGTATCCCATAAATCCAAGGTAATAAGCTTTATCATTTTGAGAACTCCTTTTCAAATTTTCCAATTTCAGAAGTTTTTCCAACCAGAAACAATAAATCACCTTTCAAAATCTTCTCATCTGCGTAAGGTGATACAATTACATTTGTATTCCTTTTAATTGCAATAATTGTTATCCCGAATTTATTTCTTAAAGAAAGTTCCCTAAGCGTTTTACCTAATAAACTCTTTTGTGCACCGTATTCCACAATGTCAAATTCTTTTGAGATAGAAATATAGTCAAGGATATTTGAGGAAGTAATTTTGTTTGCAGTGCGGATGCCCATGTCTTTTTCAGGGAATACGACTTCTTTTATCCCTATTTTTTTTAACACTCTTCCGTGTATTTCACTACTTGCCTTGGCTACAATGTGAGTTACTCCTAATTCTTCTAAAATGAGTGAAACCAGTATATTTGATTGTATATCACCAACAGCGACGACAACTATATCACAATTTTTAATACCTGCAGCATCAAGTGCCTCAGGATCTGTTGCTTCTACAACCTCTGCAAAGCTTACATCATCTTTGATTGCATCAACAAGATCAGGATCTCTATCGATAGCAAGTACAGGATAACCTAATTCTTCAAGATGCCTGGCGACAGCTACACCAAACCTTCCTAACCCTATTACGCCAAATTGTTTTTTCATTATTTTTGCCTCCTATCCTACTGCAATTTTCTCCTCGGGATAACCTATATGAGGAGCTTTTTTCTTACCCATCATACTGATAATTAAACTTATTGGTCCTACTCTTCCTACAAACATTGTAGCAATAATTACTAAACGTGAAAGAGCGGAAAGGTGCTGGGTAATACCTGTTGAAAGCCCTACTGTACCAAATGCAGAAAACACTTCAAACATTACCTGTAAAAGTGTAAATTTATTTCCTTGTAGTACAAGAATAATGAGTGTGGAAGTAGTAATTACCAGGACAGCGAATCCAAATATGAATACAGCTCTTAGTACAATTTCTTTATTGATCGTTCTTTTCTCTATGACTACCCTGCCTTTTCCGGTTATAGCATTAATGAGAAGGGCAAAGACTATAAGAAATGTTGTAGTCTTTATGCCACCTGCAGTACCACCTGGTGAACCACCTATAAACATAAGGAGCATCAAAACAACTAAAGTAGATTGATTAAGGTTAGACATTGGTATTGTATTGAACCCTGCAGTTCGTGCTGTAACAGATTGAAAAAATGCAGCGAGTACCTTCGCACGCAATGGTAGATTTGCTATACTTTTGGGGTTGTGCCACTCAAATAAAAGAAAAAGACCTGCTCCGATAAGAATGAGATACAATGTTGTCTTTAATACAATCTTTATATGAAGGCTTAATTTTCGTCTGGTTGGGTGGATGAATCCCCACAGTACATAAAAACCAATTCCTCCCGTAATAATAAGTATCATTACAGTCAGATTGACAGTAAGATCATTTACATATCCTGTAAAACTTTTAAAGTTACCTATAATATCAAAGCCTGCATTGCAGAATGCAGATACAGAGTGGAATATACCCATTGTTACAGCTCTTCTAAAAGAATAGTTTTTTAAGAAACGGAGGGTAAGTGCAATAGCACCGATTCCTTCCATGCTTGCGACAAGAACAAATGTCGTCTTCATAAAATGCATAATGCCAGATAGTTTTGATACATTCAATCCTTCTTTCAAAATCATTCTCTGTCCCAAGGAAACTCTTCTGTTGAGAAGAATAAGGAAAAAAGTAGCAACTGTCATATATCCAAGTCCGCCAAACTGGATAAGGAGTAGTATGATGAGTTTTCCCCATCCGGACCAATATGTTTCTGTATCTACTACAACCAAACCTGTTACACAAGTTGCTGAAGTAGCAGTAAAATATGCTGTGATGGGATTGGTAAAATGATGTCCTCTGCATGCAAAAGGAAACATCAGTAATGTTCCCCCGATAACAATAATTGCAAGAAAGCTTAACACTACAAATCGAGCCGGAGTATTTTTCTTTTTCATCTATGCTTTTTCAATAGCAATCTCGTAGTTCTTACCATTTGCAAGTATTTTTTTCTTAGCAGTTGGGTTGCTCAACTGTTTTACCTCCTTTGTAAGTGTTTCATTTTTTATGTAGTCAATAGATTCTTTAACTGCATCATCCAGAGGCACTATTGAAAAATTAATTCGGTCAGATATTTCAAAACCAGCTTCTTTTCTCATTCCTTGCACTGCATGCACGATTTCCCTTGCGATGCCTTCTCTTCGGAGTCCTTCAGAAATGGTAGTGTCAAGAAACACAAAGTATCCCTTATTTGCTATTGCAACGTAATCTCCTTTACCTTCTACGTCAGGTATCACCTCACTGCTTGTAAGCTCTATATTTTCGTTGGCCAGTTCAATAATTACTTTTCCTTCTCTTACAAATTCTATTCCTTTTTTGGGGTTGCTCAACTGCTTTGATATATCCGGAAGTTCTTTCCCATATTTTTTCCCGAGCACAGGAAGATTCGGCTTGAGATTTATAATACAGTATTTGGACACATCGTCAGTCACTTCTACATTTTTGATGTTGAGCTCTTCCTTTATTACATTACTGTTCTCTATAATAACGCTTCTTTCTTCGTCCTTTTCTGTGAATACTACGATTTTGGATAGTGGTTGCCTTACGCGTATCTTGGACTTTTTTCTTGCAGCATGCCCCAATGAGGTAATATTTATGAGAAGCTCCATATCGCTAATGAGTTTCTCATCTATAAACTTTTCATCCGGTACAGGATAATCCTCCAGATGGACGCTTTCTTTTGAGTTGCGTACAATACCTTTTACAAGAGAGTTGTACAAAGTCTCGGAAAGAAAGGGAGTAAAAGGAGCGAGGAGCAGGGTAAGTTTTTTAAGTACTTCATATAAGGTAAAGTATGCAGCAAGTTTATCTGCATCATTTTCACTCTTCCAGAATCTCCTTCGCGAGCGCCTTACATACCAATTGGATAACTCATCAACAAATGATTGAATTTTCCTTGTTAAATATGTAATTTCAAACACTTTCATCTTTTCTACAATATCTTTGTTGAGCTTTTCAAGCTTTGCAATGATCCATTTATCTAGAACATTCCTTTTTTCAATGGGAATATATTGAGCTTCATCAGGATTAAAATGGTCTATATTCGCATAGAGGGAAAAAAATGAGTAGATATTTCTCAAGGGAATGATAAAATTTTTCAAAGCTTCATCTACTACATTTGGGCCGAATCGCCTTGGAGTCCACGGCGGTGACGCTGTGTATATTGCCCATCTAAATGCATCTGCGCCTTGTTTGTTCAAAATCGTCCATGGATCAATAACGTTACCTTTACTTTTGCTCATTTTCTGCCCTTTTTCATCCAATATGAGTTCAAGGCACATTACATTTTTGTAAGGAGTAACACCTTTTATCAAAGTGGAAATTGCAAGTAGCGAATAAAACCACCCTCTTGTTTGGTCAATCGCTTCTGTAATGAAATCTGCAGGGAAATTTTCATCAAATTCTTTCTTATGCTCAAATGGGTAATGCCATTGTGCATAAGGCATTGAGCCTGAGTCAAACCATACGTCAATAACTTCTGGTACTCTGTGCATCACACCACCACACTTTGGGCAACGAATATGGATGTTATCTACATAAGGCTTATGTAATTCAATATTCTCTGGAATATCTTCAATTGCTCTTTCTCTTAATTCCTTGATGCTTCCTATTGCTTCTTTGTGCCCGCATTTATCACAAACCCATATGTTTAATGGTGTACCCCAGTATCTCTCTCTTGACAAAGCCCAATCCTTTATATTTTCAAGCCAGTTGCCGAACCTTCCGTATTTTATATGCTGGGGAAACCAATTTATTGTTTCATTATTCTTAACAAGTTGATCTCTCACCTTACTCATACTGATAAACCATGATTTTTTAGCGTAGTACAAAAGTGGTGTTCCACATCGCCAACAGAATGGATAGTCATGCTCGTACAGCTCTTTTTTAAATAGCAAGCCTCTTTCTCTGAGGTCTTTAATAATAAGAGGGTCTGCCTTCTTAACAAACATACCCTTCCATTTGCCCTTTGTAAGCTTTCCTTCAAGATCTACTAATTGTACAAATGGCAAATTATATTTCTTTCCTACTTCAAGATCATCTTCACCGAATGCTGGTGCCATGTGTACAATTCCTGTACCGTCTTCTGCTGTTACGAAATCTGCCAGCACGATTTTGAACGCTCTAATTTTCTCTTCTTCAGTGAGTTCTGCATAATGATACGGTGGATCATATTTTAATCCCTCTAATTCCTTTGCATTAAATCTTTTTAATATTTTATAGCCTTCCTTTAATACTGCTTTCAATCTATTTTCCGCAAGAATAAGTTTTTCTCCCTTATAATCCACAAGTACATACGTAAATGCAGGATTTATTGCGACAGCAAGGTTTGACGGAAGTGTCCATGGGGTTGTTGTCCATACAAGTAGAGCAGCACCTAAAAACCTTTTGTTCTGCAGTTTAAACCGCACAAAAACGGAAGGATCCTTTACTTTTCTATATCCGAGTGCTACTTCATGTGAGGAAAGCGTTGTACCGCATCTTGGACAATACGGTACAACCTTGTGTCCTTCATAGAGCAACCCTTTATCAAAAATCTGCTTGAGAATCCACCAGACTGACTCGAGGTATTCATTTTTATACGTAATGTATGCGTTTTTCATATCCAGCCAGAAACCAATTCTATCCGTTATATTTTCCCAGTCTTCCTTGTACTGCATTACGCTTTTCTTGCAGAGTTTATTGAATTTTTCTATGCCATATGCTTCGATTTCTTTTTTTGTATGAATACCAAGTTTCTTTTCTATTTCAATTTCCACAGGCAAGCCTTGCGTGTCCCAACCACCCCTTCTTGGTACATAGAAACCCTGAAGAGATTCATATCTTAATACAGTATCTTTATATATTCTTGATAAACCGTGGTGTACCCCAGGTTTCCCATTAGCTGTAGGTGGTCCTTCATAGAAGACAAACCTTCTATTGCCTTTTCTTATTTCAAGGCTCTTTTCAAAAATTTTATTTGCTTTCCAGAATTTTATAATTTTTTCCTCTTCTTCAGGTATTTTCGTTACCTTCACAATTTTTTTAAACATAGAATCTTCTCCTTTCGCATATTATAAATAAGTATAAGAAGTTAAAACATAGAGTCAAGAATTTTATCGAATTATTCTTAAAAATTATTAGCTTTATGCACTGCATAAATATTTGACAAACAAGAAAAGTGTGATAAATTCTAATAGATTAAGATATAAAGGAGATAAGGATGGATAAGAAGAAACTTACTTTGATATGCGTCGCTATTGCAGGGCTCATTTTTCTCCCTGCTGTTGTTCTAAATAAACCTTTGTGTGGTCTTATCGCAGCCTTTTTTGATTGGCTACCTCTTTTCACGGGGTGGATGCGCTTTTCAGAAACTCATGAAGTGCCAGTATTGCATATTACATTAACTACTATTGCTTATATATTTTTTGTCGTATGGTTATTTGTACCGCATTCTAACTTTGCACGGCTTGCATTCGTTATGATATGGTTCCTTGCCGTACTTTCGGGTAAATATATAAATTGAAAGTATTTATAGAATAAAAAACGAAGCACTTTGCTTCTTTAAAGAACTTGTTAGTATAACAGT
>CAYONU010000060.1:0-6385 GCA_964405445.1 uncultured Caldisericales bacterium
GGAATATCTTTACAGGAGTATGCCGATTTTATATAAGATAAATCTGAGAAGTTGCGGTAATTTCCTTGCAAAGAAATTCTGAGTTTTATCAGAAGAATTAAGAGGAGGCTGGTGTGTGGTATGCAGTCTTACAAGAATAAGTACGATGTAATTATTATAGGAGCAGGTATTGAAGGATGTATGATTGCACGGGAATTATCTCGGTACAAGCTACGCGTGCTCCTTGTTGAGAAGAATGATGATGTTTCTACCGGCACTACAAAAGCCAATACAGGTATTATTCACGCTGGTTATAACGCTGCCGTGGGATCTAATAAAGCTACTATGAATGTAAGAGGGAACGCACTTTTTGACACTATTGCATCAGAATTAAACATACCTTTTGAAAGAATAGGGGATTATGTAGTTGCTCTATCTGATGAGGATATTCCAAAGGCCGAGGCACTTTTAGATAAAGGAAAAAAGAACGGTGTGCCTGGCATAGAGATTATTTCCAGGGACGAAATGCTTAGAAGGGAACCTAATCTTGATCCGAATCTTAAGTTGGCTTTGTATGCTCCTACAGGCGGAGTGATTGATCCTATAGGTCTTAGTATTGCAGCTGCTGAGAATGCTGTTGATAACGGTGTAGAGATTATGCTTCTTACAGAAGTCAAAGGCTTGCTAAAGGAAGGGAAAAGGATTGTTGGAGTAAAAACAAATAGGGGAAATTTTTATGGAGAATGGATAATAAATTCTGCAGGTCTATATTCTGATATTATTATGAGATGGGCTGGAATAGAGTCAGATTTTAGAATTACACCACGAAAAGGAGAGTATTTTATATTTGATCCTTCGTATCAGCCCATCCATTCCATTCTATTTCCTGCTCCTACTTCTATAACAAAGGGTATCTTAGTAACAATTACAATTTATGGTAATGTGGGTATTGGTCCTAATGATCAAGAAATAGAGGATAAGGAAGATAAGTCTACCAGTTATCCGGGATTAGAAGAAGTTATGGAGGGAGGTGAAAGATTAGTTCCTTCTTTAAATATGAAATATATCATTAAAGAATTTGCAGGATTAAGGGCAGGAGGCAATGCTGGTCTTATGCATGATAGATATAGTAATATGATCCCTCGCGACTTTATCATAGAAGTGCCGGATGATGTTGTGGAAGGATTTGTTAATTTAGCAGGGATTGAATCTCCTGGACTTGCTTCTTCCCCAGGAATTGCGGAATGGGTTATAAATGCTTTGAAGGAGCACGGCCTGAAGATGAAGAAAAAGAAAGATTTTAACCCTATCCGTACGCCAATTCCTCCATTTGCCGATCTAAGCCGAGAAGAGCAAGCCCGCCTTATTGAAAAAGACCCACGCTTTGGAAGAATTGTATGCAGATGCGAGAATGTAACGGAAGGAGAAATTGTAAGAGCTATTCATGCACCGCTCCCTGCGCTAAGCTACGATGCACTTAAAAGGAGGCTGCACGTTGGTATGGGTCGATGTCAAGGAGGATTTGACACTCCTCGGACCATTGAAATTCTCTCAAAAGAATTGGGTATTCCACCCACAAAAGTAACTAAAAGAGGTGATGATTCGTTCTTCTTAAAGAGACCAACTAAATTAATAAAAGGGGAAAGATGAAAGAGGAAGCTGTAGATGTAGCTATCATTGGAAGTGGTCCTGCTGGAATGGCTGCAGCGATATCAGCTAGACAGGCAGGTGCTGAAAATGTTCTTTTGATCGATAGAGAAATAGAAGAAGGGGGGATTCTTAATCAGTGTATTCATAATGGGTTTGGTACACAGATTTTTAGGAAAGATCTGACAGGCCCTGAATATGTACATTTTTTTGCAGAGAAAGTAGCAGCATCGGGTATAAAGGTATGGAGTGATACAATGGTGTTGGAACTTACTTCTCGAAGAGAAATATATAGTATTAGTCCGGAAAGAGGTATGGTAAAAATAAAAGCTCGGTCGGTAGTACTTGCTATGGGATGCAGAGAGCGCCCTCGAGGCGCAATAAATATTCCCGGTGATAGACCTGCAGGTGTTTATACGGCGGGAACTGTTCAACGTTTAATAAATATTGAAGGTTATATGCCTGGAGAACGATTTGTTGTGTTGGGTTCAGGAGATATCGGGATGATTATGGCAAGAAGAGTTACGATAGAAGGTGGCAGAGTAGAGCGTGTAGTAGAGATTTTACCGTATCTTTCCGGGCTGAGGCGTAACTATTCACAATGTATTTTGGATTATAATATTCCTTTGCAATTATCCCATACTGTTATTAGAATAAATGGAAGACAGCATCTCGAATCAGTTACTATTGCAAAAGTGAATGAAAAGAGAAAACCCATTGTAGCTACGGAAGAAACAATTCCCTGTGATACCCTTATTCTTTCTGTAGGCTTGATACCTGAAAATGAGTTATCAAAACAAGCGGGAATCCTAATTGATCCTTTGACGGGCGGGCCGTACGTAGATGAAACTATGCAAACAAATATTCCCGGTATCTTTGCAGCAGGCAATGTTGTACATGTCTATGACTTAGTTGATTGGGTTTCTAAAGCAGGAGAGCTTGCTGGCACAAGTGCTGGTAGATATGCCGTAAAACATAAAGAAGAATCTAATAGGAAAATTAGATTATTGCCAGGGAAAAATGTTCATCATATAGTACCTCAGTTTTTTGATCCCTTGAGTTTAGAAAAGAAGAATCAGAAAATTCAATTCAGGGTGACAAAACCATTCGAAACTGCTACCAAGGTTAATATATTTGATGACAATAATAAGAAAATAAAAGAAAGGATATTGAGGTATGCACGTCCCAGCGAGATGATTGAGGTCAATTTTCCACAATCAATTATAGGCAGTCTATCCGGAGTAAAAAGCCTTTCAATAGATGTTGAGGAGGTGAAAGATGCCTGATAAACAAAAAGAGGAAATAACAAAGATAATTTGTATTATGTGCCCTATGGGTTGTGAACTAAAAGTTTTACATAAAGGGAAGAATGTACTGAAAGTGGAAGGAAATAGCTGTCCTTTAGGTGTAAAGTTTGCAAAAGAAGAATTTGCTAATCCGAAGAGAGTTATAATTACTACAGTACGGGTAGAAGGAGGATTATACCCATTAGTACCTGTGCGATCTGAAGAACCTATTCCAAAATCTGCCTTTTCTGAAATCATTAAAGAGCTCCGTAAGGTTAAGGTCAAAGCTCCATTAAAGTTTCATCAAATTATTCTTGAAAATGTTATGGGAACAGGAGTTAATGTTATAACAACCCGTGCCTTGCCTAAAGCGTGGATTTAACCCATTTCCTCAAGAAGTCTCCACTTCTATAAGATGGAGATGAATTGAGGCGTGTCATAAACGAATTTTTGTGGTATAATTAAATGAGGTGATAATATGAAACTTACAGAAGAAATGCTTGAAAAGATGCCTCAGAATATTATGCCTTTTAGAGAAGGAAATATATGGAAGTATTTTAACAAAGAAGAGCTTGTCTATAAGTTTCGTGAAACAGATTTTTCTGAGATACGCATCGTGGGCGATTATCTTGATCTATATATTGGTCCAGATTGGATGTATACCATTGGTAAATACAACGGTGATTTTTTTCTGAGAAGAGTCGGCTTCGAGAACGAAAAAGATATGTACAAACTGTATGGTGCTGCAACAGGGATGTATGCTGCAGGCCTTCAGCCTGCTGGATCTTTTGCAGCATTATTTATGGCGATGGAGAAATTCTTTAGGTGGTTCTTTAAAAAGAAAAGCCCTCATTAGGAGGGCTTTATTATGAAAGCTTATTTTTAGTTATCAATGCCAGGTATCTTTGCTTTTATGAGAGTAAGCTCCGGATGTATTTTTAATTCCTTTTTAAAGTTTTCTTCACGCAGTTTGTTTACGTAATGCGGGTCCTGGAACGAATAGGTAAAATTTGTGTGGACATCATATCGTCCTTCGAGCAGGGCTATTGTGTCTTCCGTCATTACGAGCTCTTCGTCCGTTGGAATAACAAATATCTTTACTTTCGAACCTTTGCCAGTGATGTCCGTTTCTGCATTTCTTGTGTGTGAAATTGCATTTTTCTCTGGATCTACTATTACACCAAATTCTTCCAGTCCTTGTAGCATCTTTTCTCTAATAGTAGAACTCATTTCCCCTACACCCGCGGTAAAGACAATTGCATCAGTATGCCCAAGAGATGCCATATAAGCACCAATATATTTTCTTCCTCTGTATCCCTCGATTTCTAAAGCAAGTTGGGCACGTTTGTCTCCTTTCTTAGCTGCATTTTCTACGTCTCTTCTATCTGTATATTTTCCTGTTATACCCAGGATGCCGCTTTTTTTGTTCAGAATTGCATTCATATCTTCTGGTGAAAAATTGAACTTTTCCATCATATACAGATCAATTGCTGCATCATGATCACCTGCACGTGTTCCCATTACTGCACCTTCAAGAGGGGTAAATCCCATACTTGTGTCAACAGAAATCCCATTTTTTACAGCATTAAAGCTTACGCCGTTGCCGATATGCGCAGAGACAATATTTATTTTGAACGGGTCTTTGCCTAAGAGAACTGCTGCACGTTTTGCAACGTAGAGCAATGAAGTACCATGAAAACCATATCTTCTTACATGATTTTTCTCGTACCATTCGTATGGCAATGCATAAATATAAGCAAAGTCTGGCATAGTTTGATGCCATGCTGTATCCATAATTGCCATATGAGGTACGTTTGGTAGTACCTGTTTTGCCGCTTCTATACCTAGTATGTTTGGTGGATTGTGCAGAGGTGCAAGCTCTGCAAGCTCTTTGAAAGTTTGCATTGCTTTATCATCAATGATAACAGATTTTTTGAATTTTTCTCCACCGTGTACAACCCTATGCCCTACTGCCTTAATCTGGGATATATCCTTTATCACTCCATACTTTGGGTGTGTAAGCATCTCTATAATTAGAGCAATAGCTTCTTTATGAGTAGGACACTCTTTTTCTACTTTTACTGCATTCCTACCCATAACCTCATGTACGATAAATGATCCACCAATGGTGACCCTTTCTACGATGCCTCTTGCGAGGATCCTTTTTTCTTCCCATCTGTACAGTTGATACTTTGCAGATGAACTACCACAATTCAATGTTAAAACATCCATTTATTACCTCCTCTTTCCTTTTATTATTAGATAAGATAGTATATACAATTTTTGAGATAAGTCCACATCAATGATTGAAATTCTTCTTCTTGTTTTTATGCTGAGTGTTACTGGTGTAAAATTAAGCACTCCTCTAATTTTGCTTTTAGAAAGTACATTTTCGATGTCATCTCTTGCAGTATCTGGAACTGCAACAACGGCAATTTCTATTTTTTTCTGCTTTGTAATGAGAGAAAATTCTTTAACATCGTATACTTTTATATGATTTATTTCGTTACCTATTTTTTCAGGATCATTATCAAATAAAGCAACAATATCAAAGCCGGATTCTTTGAATCGGGGATAGTTTACGAGTGCGCTTCCCAGAGAGCCTGCACCAATGATGCAAACATTCCACTTTGTTTTTGATTTAAGTATTTTCTCCAATTTCCTTGCAAGTTTATTTACATCATAGCCCGTGCCTGTTTTACCAAATTTACCAAAGTACGAAAGGTCTTTTCGTACTTGCTCGGGTGTTACTTTTGTATACTCTGCCAAATCCTTTGAGGATATAATTTTTACATTTTTACATTTAAGATACTTCAAACACCTTAAATATTTTGCTATCCTCTCCACTGTTGCAATTGGTACGTTTTTCATTTTTGCCTATTTTATGCAGCAAAGAAGCTGCATTATTTGCCTCCTTTCTTTATAAACTTTATATTTTTGAGAAGAATAAATAACTCAAGTTTATCCATTTGTATTATTTTAATACAAATGAAAAAAGTTACAAGTTTTTATAGAGCACAGCAAAAAATAATTTATTATTTTTCTTCTTTTACATTGCTTTTCTCGGATTTCTTTTTTGGTCTAAATTCTAACCCTGCAATAATTAGGATAACAGCAGAGAGAATAATTGTTGACCAAATGTAAGAGGCTCCTTGTGTAAGCCTTGGGATGAATGAAAAGATTATAAACAGCATTCCTATACCTGCTATTATTGCTGCATTCCATCCTTTTTCTGACATATCAGAAAACCCAAACAGTACAAAAACTATGCCAGCTACCACGTTAACAATAATATTTGTTGTACGTGATAGAGGTAGAAGCCTCACAATGAGTATGAGTGCAAGAAAAAAACTTGTAATTGTTCCGTTCATATTTGCCTCCTATTAACCTTTTTTATCAAGCAATAATACCATTAATTAGAATAGAAATCAAGTATATACCCATTGTATTTTAAATCATAGTACAAAGAGCCT
>CAYONU010000061.1:0-6374 GCA_964405445.1 uncultured Caldisericales bacterium
AAGGAGGTAATTTAAATGCATAGCGTAGAGTTTCCGGAAGATTTCTTGTGGGGAGTAGCAACTGCTTCTTATCAAATAGAAGGCTCTCCATTAGCGGATGGAGCAGGACCATCGATATGGCATCATTTTTCACACACGCCTGGCACAACGCATAATGGTGATACAGGGGATGTTGCTTGCGATCATTATCGTCGCTACAAAGAAGATGTGGCTATAATGAAAGGTCTTGGTATTAAATCTTACCGCTTTTCCATTGCATGGCCAAGAATATTTCCGAATGGAAAAGGAAAGGTAAACATTAAAGGAATAGATTTCTACGATCGCCTTGTGGATGAGTTAATGAAAGCCAACATAACTCCATTTGTAACGCTTTATCATTGGGATTTACCAGCAGCACTTCAAGATGAAGGTGGGTGGACAAATAGAGATATTGCGAGTTGGTTTGCAGACTACGCCGATTATGTGTTTCAAAGACTTGGCGACAGGGTCAAATATTGGATTACACTCAATGAGCCGTGGACTACAGCATTTATGGGTTATATGTTTGGAACAGATGCGCCGGGAATGAAGGACGTATACGCCGCATTCAAAGTCGTGCACAATCAACTGAGAGCCCATTCAAAAGCAGTGAGCGCTTTCAGAGATGAAAACCTGGAAGGAAAAATAGGGATAACGCTATTCAACCAGTCTCTATCACCGGCATCACAAAATGAGGCTGATATTATGACGGCTCAGATTTCTCATGAGCTGGTAAATTATCCTCTATTCTTAAATCCTATATTCAAAGGAAATTATCCGGAACATCTTCTTTCAGTTGCAGGGGAATATTTCCCCAAAGATTATGAATGTGATATGAGTGATATAAAGAAATCAATAGATTTTGTAGGAATAAATTACTATTCCGGAAGCTTGGTAAAAGCAGATCCAAGTAGTCCCTTGGGAATAAAAACTGTGGATAGGGGGTTGGAAAAGACAGAAATGGGATGGGAAATATACCCGCAAGGATTATACGAGATACTCACAGGTCTTCAAGATACTTACGACCCAAAAGAAGTTTTCATTACAGAAAATGGCGTAGCATTTAAAGATAAAGTTGTGGATGGTGAAGTTCACGATAAAAAGAGAATAGACTATTTAAAAGCACATTTTGAGCAAGCACATAGAGCATTAGCAGATGGTGTAAAGTTAAAGGGATTTTTTGTATGGTCTCTAATGGACAATTATGAGTGGGCCGAGGGATATTCAAAGCGTTTTGGGATTGTGTACATTGACTATAAAACACAGAAGAGAATAATCAAAGATAGTGCAAAATGGTATTCAGGTGTGATTTCTAAGAATGCTGTAGATTGAGACAATGATGAAATTCTATTTGAATGGGGATTAACACGTTTAAAGATGGAGAGTCTATAAACCCTCTCGATGGGGGAAAGATACTGAAGAACTAAAAAAATTAGATAAAAGCAGTATTCACGAGACAGAGGATCTCATGTAGAAGGCAAATTCATTGAAATACTGACACAAAGCAAAGTGGTACGTGAGAGAGCTTGCTGTAGTAAACGGATTCTTTACTTTTTTCAAATCTGTTTAAATTCAGATACAAGAACCCTTCCCTTAAAGACCTGAATATAAGAGATTAGATTTGCCTTATATGTACTACTCATCATAATAAAGATGAGAATGCAAGTGGTAATGTATAACTCAGCTATGAAAGTGGACCTTTAACAACAAAATAGGAAGTTGCCGTTTTTATAAGTGGTCAGTAGCTTGCTTAAAAATATAAACAAAGTTGATGGAGGATATATTATGAATTCAAGAGAGGCAGCTATGCATATTGAGAGGCTTGTGAGGTTTGCATTTCGAAAAGGTTTAATAGAAGAATTAGACGTGATCCCCAGTCGCAACGCACTTATGGACTTATTCAATATAGAAAAACCTTATGAGGGCGAGGTTCCCGAGGAAGATCTTAATGACCCTTCTAATATTTTGAATAAATTGTTGAACTATGCAGTAGAGATAGGAATTATTGAAAATACTACTACTTATAAAGATTTAATGAATGCCAGAATAATGGGGCTTCTAATGCCACGAGAATCAGAAGTTGTAAAAAAGTTTAATACCATTGTATCAGAAGAAGGAATTGAAAAAGCCACAGAGTATTTTTACAAATTATCTCAAGCCTCCAATTACATTAGGATGGATAGAATTGCCAAAAATTTGCATTGGCAGACACAAACAGAATATGGTCCGCTTGAAATCACCATAAATCTTTCTAAGCCGGAAAAGGACCCAAAGGAGATTGAAGCAGCAAAGAAAATTCCTCAGTCTGGATACCCAAAGTGCCCTTTATGCATTGAAAATGTAGGATTTGCAGGAGATTTGAATCATCCAGCAAGACAAAATCACAGAATAATTCCTGTAAAAATTGCAGGAGAACAATGGTATTTTCAGTATTCACCGTATGCATATTACAACGAACACTGTATTTTGATCTATAAATCTCATATTCCAATGAAAATATCAGAAAAAACTTTTGTGAGACTTTTTGACTTTGTCGAACAATTCCCCCATTATTTTATGGGCTCCAATGCGGATTTGCCAATTGTAGGAGGCTCTATTTTATCCCATGAACATTTTCAGGGTGGAAGGTATATTTTCCCGATAGATGAGGCTCCTATAGAAAAATGCTTTATACACTCTCAATATTCTGACATTAAAGTGGGAATAGTCAAATGGCCTGTGTCTACAATTCGCCTTTTAAGTAAAAATAGAGACAAATTAACAGATCTTTCTTCGCATATATTAAATATATGGAAAAACTACGATGATGAATCTTGCGATATATTAGCATATACTAAAAAGAATGGAGATCTTGTTTCCCATAATACAATTACACCCATTGTAAGGATCAATGAGGAGAGAGAATTTGAGATTAATCTTGTCCTTCGGAATAATAGGACAACAGATGAATATCCGTATGGGATTTTCCATCCTCATAAGGAACTTCACAACATAAAAAAGGAAAACATTGGATTAATAGAAGTTATGGGGTTGGCAATTTTACCAGGAAGGCTGAAATTTGAGCTAGGCAAGATCGTTAACTTTTTAATGAGGAAGCAAAAATTTGACCCGGATTTGTATAATGAAAGTAGTTCTATGCACAAACATATTCCGTGGATTGAAGAATTGCTTTTAAAATATAAAACCAACTGTACCAAAGAAGAAGCTGAAAGCTATATAAAGCAGGAGGTTGGGAACAAATTTTTGAAAGTTCTCTTTGATGTAGGAGTGTTCAAAAGGGATGAAAAAGGGGAGGAAGCGTTTGAAAGATTTATGAAAGCAGCAGGTTTTGAGAAAAAGGTATGAAAGAAGATCGCAAATGAAAACTGCCATAACTGAAGTGCTTAGGAAACTTTATGGGGAAAATGATACTCAAATAAGGCTTTTTTACTCTCCAGGGCGAGTGAATCTCATTGGAGAGCATACGGACTACAATGGAGGCTATGCGCTTCCTTGTGCACTTGACTTTGGAACATATGCTGCGATTAGAAAAAGAAATGATAAAAAAGTCTTTATGGCTTCTTTAAATTTTGATTTGAAGGTTGAAGTAAATCTTGATAAACTCTTTTATGATAAAAGTCATAATTGGGCTAATTATCCTAAGGGAGTTTTAAAAGTGTTACAAGATAAAGGATATGAATTTCCCGGATTTGAGATTGTGTTTGAAGGCAACATTCCGAATGGTGCTGGACTTTCCTCTTCCGCTTCAATAGAGCTTGCTACTGCTGTTGCAGTTAACAGAGTTTTCAATTTGAAAATTGATCGAGTAGAACTGGTTAAAATGTGCCAAAAAGCGGAGAATAGCTTCGTCGGGGTAAATTGTGGCATAATGGACCAGTTTGCTGTTGGAATGGCTAAAAAAGACTATGCTATTTTATTAAAAAGTGATACATTAGAGTATTCCTATGTGCCTTTGAGATTGGAAGGTTACAAAATTTTGATAACAAATACCAATAAAAGAAGAGTGCTTTTAGATTCAAAATACAATGAAAGAAGAAGTGAATGTGAAAAAGTGCTTTTATATCTTCAAAAGGTTTTGCCTGTGAAAAACCTTTCCGAAGTTTCAATTGAACAGTTTAAGGAATATAAAGATTTGATACCTGATGAAGTGCTTAGAAAAAGGGCAAAGCATGTTATAACTGAAAACGAAAGGGTTTTAGATGCAGTAAAAGCACTTAATAATAAAAACTTAATCAAATTTGGGAAATTGATGGTTAAATCCCATAACTCTTTAAGAGATGATTATGAAGTTACGGGAAAAGAACTAGACACATTAGTAGAAGAAGCGCTGAAATTAAAGGGAGTAATAGGTTCTCGAATGACTGGAGCAGGTTTTGGTGGATGCACTGTAAGTATTGTAAAAGAGGATGCAGTAGGGGAATATATGGAAGTGGTAACGCATAACTACACCAGAAAAATAGGATATCTGCCAACAGTCTATATAACAGGAATAGGAGAAGGCGCAAGAGAAATAGAATATTCAAAACTTACGGCAAAATACCAAGACTCTAAAAATGGAGATTAAGATTTTTAAGGAAAAAGGTAACAAGTTATCGATTTCTTTGGAAGCAGAATGAAAAAGAAGCCACAGTGAAGAATTCAATTATTTCATAGGGATAAGATTTCAAACAATTGGAACAATCATTTATGGTTTAAAGTAAAAGAAGTATAAAAATAAAAGAGTTTATAAAGGGTTTAATAATTTGCCACCTGTAGATTTTCTGCTGAGATATTATTTAGAGTCTTGTCAAATGTATGAAACTCATACGAAAACTTGCAATTTTTTAAAAAAATACGATAATTTCTCTATATAATTGAAAAGCTGCTCAATTTAGGAAAGAATTATATTAATAACCATATGAGAGGTGAATAGTGAGGAAACAGTGGTCACTTTTGTTTTTGGTGTTGATTATTATTGGATTGAATGCGGACCAAATGATTATATCTCCAAATATTTCTATAATAGAAAGAGACTTAAGAATAAATGATGCCCAAATTGGCTACATTGCTTCTTCTTTTACCATTATTGGAGCGATCGTGAGCCTTCTTTGGGGATATTGGAGTGATAAGTATCAAAGACGCAAACTTATGTTCGTAACCGTTTTAGTGGGTGAAGTTCCGTGCTTTCTTTCTGCCTTTGCCCAGAGTTACGGAGAACTGTTCTTTTTAAGGGCTTTAACTGGCATAGGCATAGGCGGGATGTATCCTGTAGTTTTTTCTTATGTTTCAGATGTTTACGATGAGCTTAAACGTGCGAAAATCGTGACTTATCTAACAGTTGCCATCGGTATGGGAAACATACTGGGCATATTAGTTGCCGGGTTCATCGGTCCCTCATACGGTTGGCGTTTTCCATTTGTTTTAGTTTCTCTTCCCAATATAGTGCTCATAACTCTCTTTTATTTTTTTTCGAAAGAACCAAAGCGTGGGGCGAGTGAGTATGCGGTAAAAGATCTTGTAAATGCTGGACTACCATATCCTGGGCGTGTACGATTATCTGATTACAAGAAGCTTGTAACGATCCCCACTAATCTTTTTCTTTTTTTACAAGGTATAGCTGGAATGGTTCCGTGGGGGGCTATTCCGTTCTTTCTTATTACTTTTTTGAACAGGTATAAAGGACTATCGATTCAAAGTGCTACAGCCGTTTTCCTTGTTTTTGGATTGGGCAATCTTGTAGGAGAGTTTTCCGGAGGAATAATAGGAGCAAAGTTGTACAAAATAAAAGCCAGATATATGCCACTCTTTTGTTCCGTGACAACCGCAATCGGAGCTTTTCTTGTCCTTTGGGTTCTTGCTATTCCAAAAGTGGATACTACCTCAGGATATATTACTTTGCTGATATCTGGTTTTGCAGCAGCTACTGTCATTTCTATGACGGCGCCAAATGTTAAAACAATTTTAATGAACGTTAACGATATTGAAAATAGAGGAAGGATATTCTCAATTTTTAATCTTACTGATTCACTTGGAGCTGGAATAGGAAAATTAGTCGGTGGTTCTCTTTCGGCAGTTCTTGGTTCGATGATGTTGGCTTTGAATATATCAACGCTATTCTGGTTTGTGTGTGCCTTTCTTTTAATCTTTGTAGTTGTATACATCGGACGTGATCTTAAAAAACTTCATTTGAAGATGGAAAAGATTGCTGAAGAGATGAGTACTCGAGATGTGCGTTCAGATCGCCAAGGAGTATAAATTTCACAGACAAGTATACCAATTACAACGGAGAATATACTTTTTCAGACACACGATGACAGGGCGGGGATTGTAGATCCTTCACAAATACGGCTTGGGATAACAGAGTGAACATCAAAAAA
>CAYONU010000062.1:0-6351 GCA_964405445.1 uncultured Caldisericales bacterium
TTGACAAAAAAGCATTTTTGAATATCTTATAGTATACAGGTTCCCTGTTAGCTCAATTGGCAGAGCGGGTGGCTGTTAACCACTAGGTTGTAGGTTCGAGTCCTACACGGGGAGCCAATTGTAGTTATATAGTAAGAACGGAAAATATGTCATCATAAGTAACTTAAAGAAAAGTATCTATCTCAAATTTTTTCTGCTTTTATCGTAAGCCCGGCAAGAAATAGCGAATGATTTATCGTTTCAATTCAGGCTTTTGCAGAATTCTCATTTCATAGTATAATTGGGCTATAAAATATATTGATGCTATTTGTACTTCAAAGATAGAGGTTTTTAGAATGAAGAATAATAGGTACTTTGAAAAATAAATTACTATGTAATTCAATAAAGATGAATACTGATGTGCAAGTTTTTCCTGAGTAGATTTTATGATTAATAATATAATAAGAAAGGAGGTAATTTGAAGGGCAAGCGATTAGCAAATTTTATTGTAAAAGTAATTAGTAAAAAGAAAGGAAGGGATATCGTTTTAATTGATGTGAGAAAGATGACAGCTTTGACAGATTTTTTCGTCGTATGCACTGCAGAGGTAGCTGAGCATGCTGATTCTATTGAAGAGGAATTGAAAAAAGAGCTAAAAGGCAAGGGCAATACATTGTTCGGCGAAGAAGGAGAACAATCAAATGATTGGATCGTTATGGATTACGGAGATGTTATTGTACATATAATGACTGAAGAAAAAAGAAAGTTCTATAACATTGAAAAGATCTGGCAGAGAATTACCCCTTCTTTTCAAAGAAAAAGGAAATTCTGACTCTTGACAGAAATATAAAAAAAACTATACTACTCTTATAATAATTAAACAAAGAGATTTAAGGAGGTGCTATGGCAGGTTTTATAAATATTTCTGTATCTGAAAAGCAGGAAGAGGCACGAACTGATGTTTTATGGGACATTATAGTTATAGGTGCAGGTCCTGGTGGGCTTACTGCTGGGATTTATGCAGGAAGGAGCAGATTAAAAGTATTAATTCTCGAAAGGCTTTCACCTGGAGGGCAAATTGCAATAAGTCATCGGATTGATAACTATCCCGGCTTTTCCGAAGGAACAAGCGGAACAGAACTTGTAGATAAGATTGAAGCGCAAGCTGCAAAATTCGGAGCAAGGATCATTATAGAAGAAGTAGTGAAGATTGCTAAAGAGAGTCACCAGTTTATGGTAGAGACAGCCAATCATAAAAGGTATAGAGCAAAGACGATAATTATTTCGACAGGAGCAGACCCAGTGAAGCTCCCCGTGCCAGAAGAAGGAAAGTTTAGAGGAAGAGGAATATCATACTGTGCAACTTGCGATGCTGCATTTTTCAAAAACAAGACAGTTGCAGTTGTAGGTGGAGGAGATACGGCAATTACTGATGCGATTTATCTTACAAAATTTGCAAGTAAAGTGATCGTTGTTCATAGAAGGAAAGAGCTAAGAGCAACAAAAGCATTACAAGAAGAGGCATTTGCAAATCCGAAGATCAAATTTCAGTGGGACTCTATTCCTACACATATAATCGGAGAAAAGAATGTAGAAGGACTGGAGATAAAAAATGTGAAAACAGATAAAAGGAAAGTTCTGAATGTTCAGGGTATATTTGCTGCTGTTGGAGTAGTACCAAATAGCAGCATAGTAAGAGGAATAGTAGAGTTAAATGAAAGAGGATTTATAAAGACAAACCAAAAAATGGAAACATCTGTTCCTGGTATCTATGCTATTGGTGACGTAAGAGATACTCCATTACGACAGGTTGTTACCGCGGCAGGGAATGGTGCAGTTGCTGAATTTTCAGCAGAAAATTACATAAAATCATTGGAGGTGTAAAAGAATGGAAAAATTATTAAAGGAAAAAGACGTAAGGTACATTGGACAGTTATTTGACAGGAGTCTTGTTGATCCGGTTGAACTTGTGTTATTTTTGGAGAGTGAAGGATCAGATAAAGTTTCTAAATACAACAAGCAATATTTTCCTTATACAGAAGAAATTATGAAAGAACTTGCCGAAATTTCTGACAAGATAAAATTAACGGTTTACAGAGATGACAAAGAAAAGGAAAATGAGTACGGAGTAAAAGAAATCAGCGTGCTGTTCATACAAGGCAAAAATACTAACAAAAACGTTTCTTATTATGGTATTCCTTCAGGGCATGAATTTACATCCCTGATTGAGGATATAGTTGATGCCTCTCAAGGAGTAACACATCTCTCCACTGCATCCAAAGAAACAATCAAGACTATAAAGGTTCCAGTTGAAATGCTTGTATTTGTCACGCCGCCTTGTCCGTACTGCCCAAAAGCAGTACGAATAGCACATCAATTTGCAATGGAGAATAATCTTATAAATGCAGCAATGATTGAGGCAAATGAGTTTCCTGAGTGGTCACAGAAATATAATGTATATGCTGTACCAAAAATTATCATTAATGACGATGTTCAATTTGAAGGTGCATTACCAGAAGATATGTTCTTAAACCATATACTTGAAGCTGTAAAGAAAGTAAAGATCAAATAGATTAGCCAGATAGTAGTGCAGTTGCATCCTTTGCAGAGATTTTCTAAGTTTTGCTGAGTAACTTATTTTTCTTCCAGCACATTCTTTGTTATCTCTGCAATCCTTTGCACTGCGTCTCTCGATATTTGGGGCGTGATATGAGTATAAATAAGAGTGGTACTTAGAGAGCTATGCCCCAACAAATCTTTCAGCGTAAAAGGGTTTACTCCGGCTTCAAGTGCAAGCGTTGCAAATGTATGCCGTAATTTATGTGGTGATATGTTCTTTTTAAGATGAGCTTTCTTTGCATACTTTTTTATCATTTTTTGTATAGTACTTATCGATATTTTATTTCCTTTTCTTTCAAATAGATATCCATTATGCCTTCCGTGCAAATATCTTGACAGAATTTTTATCATCTCTTTTGATAGGGGGATGATTCTCTCTTTATCACCTTTTCCTTTAATGCGGACTGTTCCATCCTGCAAATCTATATCTTTCATCTTCAGGTTTATCAATTCGTTAATTCTTACGCCTGTTTGTACAGTAAATGCTGTAATTGTAAAATCTCGTATATTTCCCCTCATTACATTAAGCAATCTTCCTAATTCTGCTTTAGTGAGATATATAGGTAACTTACGTGATTTTTTCAATTTTGGAACGCCAACCTTGAACTTAATACCCATCTGTTCTTTAAGGAACCTGGCAAAGGCAAGTAAAATGTAGGAGCGCGTAATTTTTGTATTCTTGCTAACGTCAGCGTTAAAAAGGTAATCCGTTATGCTCTCTTTGTCGGGCAATTCATATTTAGACATAAAGCTTTTCAACAGATAGTGAACATTCCTCACAGTCATTCGTGAGTATCCTCTACTTTTCATTTCATTGATATAAGAATTTATTAAGTTTTCTTTTTCCATTTTTCACTTCCTATTTTTTCTATAATAGTATCAATATTACAGAATTAGTCAAGAGCAAAAAACATTAGTATTTATAATATTATTTAACTGTTTTATATAAAAGTTTCTTTCAGAGTACAAAATATGTATCAGTAATATACAAAAATATTCTGTAATATATTATTTTAAAAGCACTTATTCTAAAGCTCTTAGAGGAACGAAAAGACACGTATAGGTATATTTATACCTGTAAGGTACGTATAAGCGCTAAAATCGCGTATTGAATTTCCAAAAATCCTGAATAAACACACTAATTATCAGCGTAGATTGATGATTTGCCGTTTAGTAAATCAGAGAGAAATGAGATACATATACTCAAATTATAAAGGAGAAGGGCAGATTTATAGATAAGTCTTTCGTAAACCTTTTAATAATTTTAAATTTTTTCTATAACCTTCTTCATCACCCGGCGTTTCAAGTATTCCTGGTATATCCTTAAACCTGAGATCATTAACTATTAATTCAAATCCTTTTATTCCTATAAATCCCTTTCCAATTTCTGCATGCCTATCCATTCTTGAGCCTAATTCTCTCTTAGAATCATTCAGGTGGAATGCTCTTACTTTACTAATGCTTACTGTTCTTTTAACTATTTCAATAGTATCGTTGTAACTCTTTTCATCCCTTATGTCATACCCTGCAGCGAATATATGGCAGGTATCTATGCATACGCCAACTCTCTTATGATTTTTAATGTGTTGAATGATATATCCAATCTGCTCAAATCTATAACCTATACTTGTTCCTTCGCCTGCTGTTGTTTCAAGAAGGAGCATTGTTTTCTGTGCAGTGCTTCTCTGAAAAACTTCATCAATGCTTCGTACTATCCTTTTTAGTGCGTATTTTTCTCCTTTTCCTCTATGTGCACCGGGATGAAAAACAAGATAAGGAATACCTAGAGCTTCTGTGCGCTCAAGATCTCTTGAAAGATCATTAATTGAACGAATAAGTATTTTATTATTCGGGCTTGCAAGGTTAATAAGGTAAGAGGAGTGAACTGTTCCTAGGATGATCCCCATCCTTCTCATATTGTTCTTAAAATTTTTTACCTCTGCCGTTTCTAATTCGGGGATTTTCCACTGTAGCTGATTTTTTGTAAAGATCTGCATCGTCTCGCAGCCAATTCTTTTTGCACGTAGTGGCGCATTGGATATTCCTCCTGCGATGGAAATATGTGCCCCTAATATCATCTTATCCTTTTATAACAATCAAAGGCTCACTTTTTGCAACAAGATTCGCAAGCCTATAGTACAAAATAGGTTTTATCACTTCATCTACGTCTTTATAAGCATTTGGAGCTTCTTCTCTTACGATTCTTTTATCCCTTGCCATCAAAATTATTTTATTTTCTTGCATTTCTCTAATAACCTTTTCAAAAGAAATTTGCTTAAGCGCTTTATGCCTGCTCATAACTCTTCCTGCTCCGTGTGCAACACTTCCAAATGTTTCGTTAATGGAATTCTCTGCACCGACCAATATATAGGAGCCTACTTTCATACTCCCGGGCAAAAGAACAGGTTGCCCTGTTTCTACATATTTTCTGCTTAGTTCTTTGCATTTCGGAGGGAACGCACGCGTTGCGCCCTTTCTATGCACAAGCAGAAGTTTCTCGTTTCCATTGATTCTATACTTTTCAAATTTTGCAATGTTATGAGCTACATCATATAAAAGTTCCATTCCAAGATTTTTAGGCAAAACCCCCAGCAAGTTGGAGAATGAGAGTCTTACAAAATGTGTGATAATTTGTCTATTTGCCCATGCATAATTTGCAGCTGCTGACATTGCCTTAAGGTATGCTTTAGCCTCAGGAGAAGTAATAGGAAGAGAAACAAGCTCCTTATCTATAAGAGGGATATGAAATTTCTCCATTTTATTCCTCATTAAATTTATATAATCTGTTGCAATTTGATGACCTAAGCCTCTTGAACCTGTATGAATCCAAACTACTACTTGATCTTTAAACAGTCCAAATGCCTTAGCTATACTCTCATCATATATCTTTGTAATTTTATCTACTTCAAGAAAATGGTTTCCGGCACCAAGACTTCCTAATTCTTCTTTTCCCCTCTCTATTGCTTTACTGCTTACATAGTCAGGATCTGCGTTTTTCATTCTTCCGTTTTCTTCAATACTTTCTAAATCTCCTTTAAAACCAAATCCTTTTTGAATCGTCCAATCCACTCCGTCTCTCAAGATTTTCTTCATTTCTTTTTTTGTAAATTTCAGTTTCCCGGTAGATCCAAGACCTGCAGGAACATTACTGTACAATATTTTCCCAAGATCATTCAAGTATTTTTGAATATCCTTATAAATGAGATTTGTCTTTATAACTCTTATTCCACAGTTAATGTCAAATCCCACTCCTCCAGGTGATATAACGCCTTCTTCTGTATTGAATGCTGCTACCCCACCTATAGGAAAACCATATCCTTTATGCATATCAGGCATTCCTAAAGCATATTTTTCTATACCTGGAAGTGTTGCAATATTAGCAAGTTGTGTTAGGGAATTATCCTTATTTATGAGAGAAATTAATTTATCTGTGCTATAAAAAATTGCAGGGACTCTCATATTCTCTGTTTTTTCTATCAGATATTTATATCTTTCTATTTGTTTTATTTTCATTTTGCTCATCAATTCATTATACTATCTTTTGTCAAATAGATATATTGATTTCTTGATATACCTATTGCATTTTAAATCATAGTACAAAAGTCTCGTCATTCTGTCATCGTGAGCTGCATTTGCGCAATCCCTTCCTCAACGAAGCCGAGTGGGTCTGAAAGACAAGATTCTTCGTCGTAAAAGGCACTCCTCATAATGACAGGCTTTTAACAGTCCTTGCAATTAAATTCTTGAAAGCAT
>CAYONU010000063.1:0-5980 GCA_964405445.1 uncultured Caldisericales bacterium
GAGGTTCTAAGAAGCTGTAAAGAAAGGAAACAGAACCCCAATAAGGTTGTATTTGGAAGCAGGAAGCTGTTTGAGAAACTCTCGAAAAAGCATCTTATAGGTAAAAGAAGAAAAGAACTTAAAGAAGAGCGGAAAGAGAAGAGACAAGGAATAGTGTACTCAAGGGGAGAGAGAACCAAGAAGGGAAACTTAAACCTGAGGTTTACTTTCATAGACGGGAAATTGAATCTGAGGATAAACATAGGTAAAGGAAAATATGTTTACGCTAAAGTTCACAGGAATGTTCAAAAGGAAAGAATAGAGAGGGATAAGTGGGTCAACTTTGCTGAGAACCTTCTTATAGAAGAGACTACAGAAAACTGGATTCCCTATTCAGCTGAGCTTAAGAGAAAAAATGGAAAGATTTATGCATTTGTTAGCTCTGAGGAAAAACTACCTGAAACAGAAATAACAAAAGGAGATGGTGTTATAGGAATAGACATAAACGCAAGTCCGTTTCACATAGCGTATGCAGAGATAAGTAAGGATGGAAACCTTAAAAGCTACGGAAGGATAAAGGTTTTAGCAAGAAGAGAAGGTATAGAGGTAATCAAGGTAAATCCAGCATTCACATCGGTGATAGGAGAGTTCAAGTACTCACCTCAATACGGTATAGATAAGGACATATCAGGAGCATTTGTAATAGGTAGAAGGGGAATGGGATTAAGAGACAGGATACCGAGAAACTATGTTGAACTTTTAGACAAGAGGGAATATCTAAGGTACTCGATAGAGATGCTGAAAGAGAAAAAGAACGAACTTCAGAAGAAACTGAAGTTAGAGAGCAACAGATGGAAAAAGAACTCCATAAAGAAAGAGCTTAAAGGAGTTAATAAGAGCTTAAAACTTGTAGAAAAGGAACTTGAGGCACTCAAAAGTTCTAAGAGCAATTCAGCTTCTCAACAGCAGACCTCTGGATGGAACAAGCCTGTGAGGGATAAAAGCTGGAGAGTTCTTAGGGCAGCCCTTGCCTTCCCTCTTCTTGGGAAGTCCTTCGTTAGGGACTTCTCTCCTTTAAAACCTGTACTGGTTGAAGGGAAGTGGAAGAGGGTGGCGAGAAGGCAAGTTCCTGCACCTGGTGCAGGGGCGATAGGTAGCTCAAAAATACCGCCTGCTGGAGCTTTGAGCTACCTTAAAGTGGCGGATAGCAAATACTCCAGCCCTTATTGCACTAATGTGCAGTAAAAGTAACCAGGGAATATATGGACTTAGAAATTAAGATTGTGAAAGTAGATAAGCCTGAAGGGCTCAATACCATCATTGGACAAACACATTTTATCAAATCAGTAGAAGATTTGTATGAAGCACTCATTACTTCTGCACCTACAATTAGATTTGGCATAGGATTTGTAGAATCATCAGGAGATGCACTGATAAGATGGGCTGGAAATGATAAAGAACTTATTGAACTTGCCAAAAAAAATGCATATGGAATAGGAGCAGGGCATTCTTTCATTATTTTTCTACAGGATGCCTACCCAATTAATGTGCTAAATGCAATAAAGAATGTGCAGGAAGTATGTCGTATATATGTAGCGAGTGCAAATCCTCTGGAAGTTATCGTTGGAGAGACTCGGCAGGGAAGAGGAATTCTCGGAGTGATAGATGGTATTAAACCAAAAGGTATAGAAACAGAAGAGGATATTGCGAAAAGAAAAGAACTTTTACGAAAATTCGGCTATAAAATGTGACATTTACTATAATTACTTTAGGTTAAATATATCTTACCGCAAATTTCTTTAACAAAATAGGTGTTGCGAGTGCACTGATCATTGCCATAAACACAATAGTTGAGTAAATGTCCCTGTTTATGATTCCCTGTGTGAGAGCAATATTTGCTACAATAAGTTCTACTGCTGCCCTTGCGTTCATCCCAATACCCACAATAAAGGATTGTTTTATTGGAATGCCTGATATAAATGCACCAAATCCTCCACCTACAATCTTCCCTACAAATGCTACAACTATAATTATAAGAAGTGGTAGTCCAAATGCTTCTTTTGAAAACACTACGGCAAAACCAGTCCAAGCAAAGAATAAAGGAGCAAAGAATCCCCATATCCAGCGCTCAATGGCATCAGATTCAGCTTTTCTTAAAAAAGGTCGGACGGTTAAACCGCCAATAAAAGCACCTATAATCACGTGTAATCCGCTGATATATGCAAGCATAGAAAATATAAAAACCCATAGCAGTATAAGGGAGAGCCTCTCATTTATGGAGAGCCTCTCTGTTTCTTTGAAAACAAAGCTGCCAAGTAAAGGACCTAACCAGATGGAGAGACCAATAAATAATACAGGAATGGTGAATACTTTTATAAGCATTTTGGTGTTTGGCAATACGCCAGTTACAGTAAGACTCGTTAAAATGGAAAGCATTATGATTCCAATTATATCATCTACTACTGCTGCTCCTACAATTGTCATACCCGCTTTTGTGTTAAGCTTGCCAATTTGTATGAGAGTTGCAACAGATAGAGCCACAGCAGTGATAGAAACAGACGTTGCGATATAGAGTGAAGCAGCAAAAGAAAGATGAAGTATGTGTAATGCTGAAAAATAGCCAAGTGTAAATGGAGTGATAACACCGAATATTGCAGTGAGGGTAGAACTTTTCCCAGCATGGACTAAGTCACTTAAATTTATTTCTAATCCTGCTCCAAGCATTAGAAATACGCCGCTAAAATCAATCAGGCCTTTCATGAGACTGCTTGCTTCTTCATGGGAGAAGAAACGTAGGATGGCATGCCCTTCCGGTACAAATACACCTGGAAGAACAAGAAGCATAATAGGACCTACAATAATACCTCCGATAATTTCTCCTACAATTTGCGGTTGTTTAAAGCGTATTGCAAGATGCCCGAAGAATAAGGCGGATGCAAGCAGAAGAAATGTATATACAAATACATCCATCCTTTACTCTTCCCAGATAGCTTTTATTATTTCAAGACAGTTTAGGTCTCCGATAACCTTTTTGTCCTTGTCTACAACAGGAAGTTCTTGATATCCCTCAGCAACCATTGATTCTAAAACATTTTTTACGTCTTCATCTTCAAAAACATATACAGGAGGATGCATTATATCTTCTGCATATCGAGCAGTTGAGATTTTCAGGGCATCGAATGTATCTTCTTTCCTCAGGGTTTTCTTTCCCTTTAAGATATGTGTTGCTTTTAGTATTGTGCTTGTAGGAATGATGCCTACGAGGATATCTCTGTCATTGACAATGTATACACTTCTTGAACGCGGATCCTTTAATAATATTTCTATTACATCTCTAATTGTTGCATCTTTATGCACAATAGGTGGTTCAATTGTTATGTATTTATGTATATCTTTTACCTTCATCTATTTTCCTCCTATTTATAGAATAATGTAGTTATAGCACAGTTTTATTTTTTTAAAATATATCCAATTTATCTTACAGAAGCTTGTTCAATAAGTTAAGTTAAGCCTAAAGCCAAAATAATGTGCATTATGATCCCTGCCCATAACATACCATAGATAAAAGCACTAACTTCTATTATAGAAGCTTTTTTAAACCCAAACTCCTTCCCTAACATTGTAAAAGCAATGATACAGGGAACTTGGAATGTTGATGCTAATCCAAATGTAAGAAGCTGAAGTTTTGTCAATGCAAGACCAAAGTTTGCAGTTCCTAATGCATTTGCAAGCATTGCTGGTACTAAATCCTTTTGAAGGAAACCGTATATAAGGGGAATTATTGTTTTATCTGGCAAATGGAGCCAGCTAACCGTAAGAAACCTGAAAGGCCCGACAAGAGGTGTTACAAGTTTAAAACATAACAGTCCTCCATAGAGCATCCCTCCAACAATAAGTAAAGGAATAACAATATAGACAAAGTCACTCATTCTTATCCATGCTTTTATTAAGAGATTTTTAAGAAGTGGAGCTCTATACGGCGGTAATTCCTCAATTATTGGGAGATTCTCCTTTGGTATTGCAACATTGAGAAGCTTTGCAGTTAAAAAGAACACGACGAATGCTACGATGTATATACTTATAGCATAAATTGCTCCTGCATAATGTCCAACTACACCAAAGATGATGGCAGTTCTTGAGGAGCAAGGAACAGCCAAGTATAGGATAGATACTTTAAGCCTATCTCTAAAGTCAGAGAGAACTCTCGTTGCCCTTATCGCTGGAACACTACACCCAAGCCCGAGCATTATCGGGATTATTGCTTTTCCAGGTAATCCTATCCCATCCATTATTTTATTCAGTACAATAACAAATCTTGATAATATTCCACTATCTTCCATCAAAGCAAGCAAAAAATAGAATATTCCAACATAAGGAACAGCAACGCTCAACCCTGCGCCTAGTCCAATAAAACTATTTTTCACTAGCAAACTTATTATGGAATTTTGAGATTTTAACCATGGCTGCATAGCACTGAGCAGTTTATCAAAATAGGAGCCTAAAAAATTTTGAAACCAACCACCAATGTAAAATAAAGCTGCGAACATTCCTGCAAATATAAGAAGCATAAAAGTTGTTCCAATAACAGGATTATCTATTATTAATTTGTCAAGCTTGTTCAGCTTATCTTTACTTGCAGATTCAATTCTTGAAACTTTTCTACCTACAAAAGCTGCATAACCAGCCCTTGTAACTATTATGTCTCTCTCAATATATGGATGTGTCGGTCTATACTTAGTTTTTACGAGATCAATGTTTAGATGTTTAAAAAGTTTTGTTACTACAGGATCACCTTCAAGAAGTTTAATCGCAATTCCTCTCTTAGAAAAACGCTTCTTGTAGTTTAAAGTTTTCTGAATTTCTTTTATTGCTTTCTCTATGTGATCATCATACGTTATTTTAAATTTTGAGGGTATAGCTTTATCAAGCTTAGATACAAGTTCATTAAGTTTCCTCCTGACTGGGTTAATTTTAACAACAGGTACATAAAAAATGCCTTCAAGTAGACTAGTATCTATATGGATTCCCTTTTTCTCGGCTTCCTCGTAAAAATTCAATGCTATTATAAAAGGGATCCCAAGCTCTATGAGTTGCAGGCTCATTATAAGGCTTCTCTCGAGTGAAGTTGCATCAACAACTTGAACTATAAAATCGTATTTTCCCTCTAATACCATTCTATCTGTAACTTTTTCTTCCTCACTGGACGGTGTTAAACTATAAGCCCCGGGTGTATCGATAAAGGTATATGATTTGCCATTGATCACAGCTTCTTTTTTGCTGATGTCAACAGTAGTCCCCGGGTAATTAGAAATAATGACTTTTGCATTGGTGAGTGCATTTAAAAGGCTTGATTTCCCGACGTTAGGCTGGCCTACTAAAAGAACCTGAATTTTCATTTCTCCCGAATATCTTATCTGCTAATTTTCTATCCACAAGGACAAGCCTATGTGTAATATCAAGAATTATTACATCTTTCCTGAGTTTAATGACTTTGAACATATTTCCTGGTGTGATGCCGACTCCTATAAGTCTTGAAAGTATCTTTGGATTCTCTACCTCAAGACTAATTATTTCTCCCTCTTCATTTTTCATAAAATCTTCAAGAGGCTTAGCTTCTCCAATGCTTCTTTTTAAAAGCTGAATTTTATCTTCTCCAAGATGTTCAAAAGAGTGAGCAACTTTATGCCCGAAGAGCGCTTCAACAGTTTTGTGGTAGTTGTATATGACTTGAGCAGCTTTTTCTCCGTCTGATGTTAGAATTATTTTATTGCCTTCCATTTTAGCAAGATTCTTTTTCTTGAGTCCTTTTATTGCCTTTTTAACATCATCCTTTCGGACTTTGCTATCTTGCATAACATCTTCTACAGTTGGAGGTTCTTTTTTTTCTTTTGAAAGGCGTAGTATGTCCTCCATTAATATCCTAAGCCAACTTTCTTCCCGCTCTATCATAATTTGGTTACTCACCTTCTTTGTGAGCTTTTGCTAACATTATAAGTTTTTT
>CAYONU010000064.1:0-5819 GCA_964405445.1 uncultured Caldisericales bacterium
AAAAAAGAGGTTTATGGCTGATGTATTCAATAGGAAAATTTGCGAAAAAGATAGGAGTAGCAGTTCAAACATTAGGAAAAAGAAGGCATATTAATAGAAGAATTATAAAGGAGCTGCCTAAGTGAGAAAGACTTTTGAAGTCAGAATAAAGAATAGAAAAGACAAAAAATACTTAAAAGGTTTTATTATTAAATATAGACACTGGCAAAACATTCTTACAATAATAGTTATCAACTTATTTAATTCAAACAATCCAGACTATAAATGCTTTTTAGATTACAGAGTAGTAAGGGCCTGCATATCTAACACGAGAGGCTCAAAGGGAAAAGTAGAAACAATTAGTTACATCAAAGATAAATATAAAGATAATCAGCTGCATAAGGATTTAGTTGAAGTAGGCAAAGAATTAAAAACTCATAATTTAGTAGAGATAGTGAAGAGACTTAAAAAAGATTTCTCTAACTATTTTAATGAACTAAAAGACTACAATAAAAAGCCTGATAAATACACAGGACATCCACAATTACCAAAAACTAAAAAGCTGTCACTCATTACGAATTATTCAATTCCATTAGATAGCTATAATTCAATCAGTTTTAAAAAGAAAAACTATGTAGGAATCAACTTATCTAAAAGAATGAGATATTTTTATATAGGAAGAGTAGATGAGACAAATATCTTTAAAAACAATATAAAATCAGTCCAAGTAAAATACCAAAACAACGAAATCTACTTGCAGTTCACTTACCAATATACCAATAACCAACCAACTAATAAACTATATCCTAAGTATGCAGGGCTTGATATAGGACTTAATAATTTAGTAACTCTATTCGTAGATGATAAAGAAACTCCGTCGCTTATAATAGATGGGGCTAAATACAAATATTACAACTATAGATTTAATAAATTAAATTCTAAGCTGGACGAAGAAATAGCAAAAGAAGTAACAGAATATAAAGAGGTTAAAGAAACGAAATATCCTGTAAAATGGACTGAAAGAGGATACTACTTAAAAAGATTTAAAACCTACATTGCTCAAAAAAGGAATGAGTATTTTAAAACAAATTTCCATAAACTATCAAAGAAAATAATAGAATATCTGCTGCAAGCAAAAGTTACTCACTTAGCAATTTCAACTACATTAGCTAACCTAAAAAATAACGGAGAATGTAAATTAAGAAAATCCGTTAAGCAAAACTTTATCCAAATACCATTTATCCAACTGTTAAAATACATAGAAGAAAAAGCAAAAGATAATGGAATAGAGGTAATCAGAATAAATGAGGCTTATACTTCAAAGACATCTTGTATAACAAAGAATGTTTGTAAAGTGCAGACCTCAAAAGACACTAATGCTTTATCTTCAAGGCGAGTGGTGAGAGGTCTGCTTAAAGATAAGACACTCAATAAAGTATGGAATGCTGATGTAAATGGTGCGGTAAATCATATTAAATTAGCAGCCAAAAAAGATTTTAACTGGTTAAAGGACTATCTATGGAAACTAACAAATCCAATTAAACTAAAAAGTGCAGGAGAGTTGCATAGTTTTCTATGCAATATCCGTAGCAAAAACTTCTCTTTAATAGAGAATACGCCAGCTCATGCTTATAGATACTCTGCGAGTTATTTATAGGTTTCTATAGGTATAGAGTGGCGGATTAGTTGATTTAAGAATTTTATGTAGGGAGGAATTTTGTAATATGGAGGTTAAGAAGCGAGTGGCTAAGCTTGTTCTTAAGGATAATTCCATTTTCTGTGGGTATTCTTTTGGTTCCCAGAAAACTGTAGCTGGGGAAGTTGTTTTTAATACAGGAATGGTTGGTTATCCAGAGAGTCTGACAGACCCATCCTATAGGGGTCAAATCTTAGTTTTAACATATCCTTTAATAGGTAATTATGGTGTTCCGGGGTATGAAAGAGAAAATGATCTGTTGAAATATTTTGAGTCGGATAAAATACAGATTCAAGGTTTAATAGTAACTAACATTTCTGAAGAATATTCTCATTGGAATGCTAGAAAATCCTTATCAGAGTGGATGAAAGAATACGATGTACCAGGTGTGTATGGCATAGATACGAGAAAATTAACTAAAAAGTTAAGAGAGAAAGGAACAATGCTTGGAAAGATCGTTTATGATGGCTGCAAAACAAGCAATAAAAATATTGAGTTTGACGATCCAAACAAAAGAAATCTTGTAGCAGAGGTTAGCATCAAAAAACCGGTTATATACAGAAAAGGTAAAAGAAGAGTTGTAATTGTCGACTGTGGTGTAAAAAATAGTATCATAAGAGCTTTCTTGAAGAGAAATATTACTGTTATCAGAGTACCGTGGGATTATAATTTCTTAAAAGAAAAAGCAGATGGCGTTTTAATATCAAATGGGCCCGGTGATCCTAAAAGTTGTAAGAAAACAATAGGAAACGTGAGGAAGGCCCTATCTAAAGGCATTCCGACTTTAGGTATTTGTCTTGGCTCTCAAATTTTAGGGCTTGCTGCTGGTGCTAATACGTATAAGTTGAAGTATGGTCATAGGAGTCAAAATCAGCCATGTGTGGAAGTGGGAACTAAAAGATGCTATATTACACCTCAAAATCATGGCTATGCTGTTGATTCTGATACGTTGCCTATGGATTGGCGTGAGTGGTTCTATAACAATAATGATAAAACAAATGAAGGTATCATTCACATATCGAAGCCATTTTTCGGTGCGCAGTTTCATCCGGAAGCGTCCCCTGGACCGGATGATACAGAGTTTTTGTTTGATATGTTTTTGAGGGCAATGAAATGACAAAGAATTTTAAAAAGGTTTTAATTTTAGGCTCTGGTGCAATAAGGATAGGGCAGGCAGGAGAATTTGATTATTCTGGTAGCCAAGCAATTAAAGCATTAAAGGAAGAAAAAATTAAGACGATTTTAGTCAATCCAAACATTGCAACTGTCCAAACATCTGAATATATGGCAGATAAGATATATTTTCTTCCAATCAATGCCTACTTTATTGAGAAAGTCATTTCAAAAGAAAAACCAGATGGCATATTACTTGGATTTGGAGGACAGACTGCGTTAAATGTTGGTATTGAGTTAGCTCAAAAGGGTGTTTTCAAGAAGTATAAGGTTGAGGTATTAGGGACATCTATTGAAGCAATCCAAAATACAGAGGACAGGAATTTATTCGTAAAGAAATTAAAGGAAATTAACCTTAATATTCCGACGAGTAAAGCAGTAAATAATATAAATGAAGCAATAGAAGCAGCAGAAAGGATTGGCTACCCGGTGATGTGTAGGATAGCATATGCTCTGGGTGGTTTGGGCTCGGGTGTAGCTTATAATAAAGAACAATTGATAAAAATAACGAAAAAAGCTTTTTCTTTTACAGATCAAATTTTAATAGAAGAATATCTCGACGGCTGGAAAGAAATTGAATATGAGGTTATGAGAGACCGTTATAATAATTGTATTACTGTCTGCTCTATGGAAAATGTAGATCCTATGGGAATTCACACAGGTGAGAGTGTGGTCGTTGCTCCGGTGCAGACATTAACTGCTCCTGAGAATTTCAAATTAAGAGCTTTATCCATCAAGGTGATAAGGCACCTTGGTATTGTTGGTGAATGTAATATTCAATTTGCACTTCATCCTCACTCAGAGGATTACAGAATAATAGAGGTTAATGCCAGATTAAGCAGGAGTTCTGCTTTAGCCTCTAAAGCAACAGGCTACCCTTTAGCTTTCATTGCAACGAAATTGGCTTTGGGCTATAGCTTGTCTGGTGTAAGAAACGTTATAACCAAAGAGACGTCAGCTTGTTTTGAGCCAGCTTTGGATTATGTTGTCCTTAAATATCCACGATGGGACTTGAAGAAATTTAGAAAAGTTAGCCGGAGCATAGGCTCTGAAATGAAGTCTGTAGGAGAAGTAATGGCAATTGGAAGGAGTTTTGAGGAAGTACTCCAGAAGGCAATTCGAATGCTGGATATTGGAATGAACGGGCTTGTTTGCAATAATATAAAATTTGATAATCTGGAAGATGAACTTAGGGAACCTACGGACAAAAGGATATTTGCAATTGCTGAAGCAGTTCGAGAAGGATATTCTATAAAAAAAATATATAAATTATCCAAAGTTGCCCCTTGGTTTCTTTATAAAATAAGGGACATAGTTGAATTAGAGAAGAAACTGGAATTCTATGAGCTTAAAACATTACCTCGATCTTTACTAAAAGAGGCAAAGCAAAAAGGTTTCTCTGATATACAAATAGCAATACTTGTTGGATCTACCGAGATGTTAGTGAGAAAGAAGAGAAAAGAACTAGGCATTATCCCATATGTGAAACAGATAGATACTCTAGCTGCAGAGTATCCAGCTAAAACAAATTATCTATACTTAACGTATAATGGCTGTGAGAATGACCTTGATTTTAAGGAGAAAAAACAGGTTGTTGTTTTGGGGAGTGGGCCTTATAGGATTGGATCCTCTGTAGAATTTGATTGGTGCTGCGTCAACTCAGTGATAACGTTAAGAGAAATGGGTTACAATACTATTGTAATAAATTGTAATCCAGAAACAGTTAGTACGGACTATGATATTTGCAACAAACTGTATTTTGAAGAGCTTACTTTCGAGAGAGTCTTGGACATTTGTGAGAAGGAAAACCCTTTAGGTGTTGTGATTTCAGTAGGTGGACAGACTCCTAATAGTATGGCTTTAGACTTGTACAATGCAGGTGTGCAAATATTAGGGACGTCTCCCATAAATATTGATAAAGCAGAGGATAGGCATAAATTCTCTCAGCTATTAGATAAATTAGAGATTGATCAACCTGCATGGGATGAATTGACCAGTATAAGAAAAGCAGAGGAGTTCGCAAACAGAGTCGGTTATCCTGTTTTAGTGAGACCAAGCTATGTTCTTAGTGGTGCTGCGATGAGCATTGCCTTAAGTAAAAGTGAACTGAAAGAATATCTTAAAAAAGCATCAAAAGTTGGGAAAGAACATCCTGTTGTTATCAGTAAGTTTATAACCAGAGCCAAAGAAATAGATTTTGATGCTGTTGCTAAACAGGGCAAGCTTTATTGTTATGCAATTTCTGAACACGTTGAAAATGCTGGGGTTCACTCAGGAGATGCAACTATGGTGTTGCCTCCCCAAAGAACTTATCTAGAGACGATGAGGAGAGTTAAAATAATTGCGAAGAAAATTGCTGCTTCTTTGAAGATAACTGGCCCATTTAACATACAATTTATAGCCAAAGGAAATGATGTTAAGGTTATTGAGTGTAATTTAAGGGCTTCAAGAAGTTTTCCATTCGTTTCTAAAGTTTTAAAAGTAAATTTTATTGAATTAGCAACAAAAATCATTATGGGTAAAAATGTACCTAAGGTAGATCGCTCTCCATTTGATATAGATTATGTCGGGGTAAAAGCACCTCAATTTTCTTTCAATAGATTGAAAGGCTCAGACCCGATTTTAGGTGTAGAGATGGCTTCTACTGGAGAAGTTGCTTGCTTAGGTGATAATTTCAATGAAGCGTTATTGAAGAGTCTTATATCCGTAGGGTTTAAGTTGCCTAAAAAAACAATTCTATTATCCACAGGCCCAATAGACAGCAAAGCAAAGTTTTTGGAAAGTACAAGAATCTTAAAAAAAATGGGTTTTAAACTCTATGCTACAAAAGGAACTGCGGATTTTATGAAAACTAATGGTGTTGAAGCAGAGGTTTTATATTGGCCTCTGGAGAACAAAGAACCAAACACTCTTAGTTATATAACTGGTGGAAAAATTGATTTAGTAATCAATATACCTAAAAATATTGAAA
>CAYONU010000065.1:0-5641 GCA_964405445.1 uncultured Caldisericales bacterium
ATATATTTTCCACATTTTGAGCCATACGCAGAGGAAACAATTATGGTAGAGCCGCCTGAATCAGAGCCAAAAGGGACGCTGGACAGTTTTATTGATGCAATGATTAAAATATCAAATGAGATAAAGACAAATCCAGATACTGTAAAAAGTGCACCCCATTCAACACCCGTGCAGAGGCCTGATGAAGTACGTGCAGCACGACATCCTATACTAAAATTTAAAGAGAAAAATGCAGATAAGTGATATAGAGAAAGTTATTGAAGGAGCACTTAAAGAAGTATATCCGGATGTCAATTGTAATGTATCCGTAGTACCTGCACCTAATAGATTTGGGGATTTTTCCGTAACAAATGCATTTGCACTTGCAAAAGAGATTCGTAAGAATCCTCATAATATTGCAGAAGAAATAGCAAAGCATATAAACAGCCCTTATATTTCTTCAGTTTCAGTTGCGAAGTTAGGATATATCAATCTGAATCTGAGTACAAAAGCATATGGAAGCTTTTTGAAAGAGTTAGAGGAAAAAAAGGAGAAGTATTTTTACAAAGAAAAGAATAATGAAAAGGTGCAGGTAGAGTTTGTTAGTGCAAATCCCACCGGCCCTTTGCATATAGGTAACGGGCGTGGTGGCATCATTGGGGATGTACTTTCAAACGTACTGAAAACTCAGGGCTTTAACGTAGAGAAAGAATACTATGTGAACGATGCTGGAAGCAAAATGTTCCTCTTTGCAAAATCTATTGCATATTATTATGCAAAGCGGCTGGGAAAAGAAGCAGCAACTGTCAAGGAGGGATATAAAGGCAGTTACATTAAGGATATTGCAGAGGAATTATTCAATGAATATGGAGACAGACTGCTGGATGAAAACGGAGAACCACTTCTTAAAGAGATACAAGAGTTGGGGAAGGAAAAGATGATGCAGCGCATTAAATATTCTCTGAGGAAATTCGGCGTGGAATTTGATAGCTGGTTCTATGAATCATCTCTATATAAAAGTGGAGAAGTGAAGAAAACGATCAAAATTTTCGAAGAGTCCGGATACACGTATGAAAAAGACAGTGCATTGTGGTTTCGATCCACTGCATTCGGAGATGATAAGGATAGGGTGCTTATAAGGAAAACGGGCGAGCCTACGTACACGTTGGTGGATGCTGCATACCACAAGAACAAATGGGACAGAGGTTTTAGAAAGGTTATTGATATCTGGGGAGCAGACCATTTTGGGCATATTATACCGATGAAAGCTCTGATACAGGGAGTGGGGCTTCCGAAAGATTTTCTTGATGTGATTATTTATCAGATCGTACATCTCTTTAAAGCAAATGAAGAAGTGGCAATGTCAAAACATACAGGTGTATTTATAACACTTACTGACCTTATTAACGAAGTGGGTAAAGATGCGGCAAGGTTCTTTTTTCTTTTAAAGAGTAGCGATACACACCTTAACTTTGATATGGATTTGGCAAAAAAACAATCTATGGATAACCCTGTCTATTATGTGCAGTATACGTATGCACGTTTAAAAAGTGTTTTGAGAAAAGCAAAGGAAGAAAATGTTGCGTACAACGGCGTAAAAAATGTTGATCTCTCTCTTATAAAAGATGAAGAAAGAGATGTATTGAACTCTGCTTTTTATATTAGTAGAGAAGTTGAAGTTGCAGCAAAAACGTATGCAGTGCACAGAATACCATTTGTTACAATAGACTTCTGCAAAAAGATCAATACATTCTATCAGAAATACAAAGTCCTTTCCTCTGGTATATACATTCAGCCGAGACTTGCACTTGTACATAATGCATTAACGATACTTTCATTTTTAATGGACTTAATGGGCATTGAGAAAAAGGAGAAGATGTAGGAGGTATGGGTGAAACTCAATAAAATAGACAAAGCACTCATTTTTTTTATTATTGTATCTTTTGTAGCATCCTTAATAGGCATAGCAAATCGTATAAATGCTGAAAAAGATGCGGATGTTATTGATGTTGTGCTTGATTATCCTACAACGGAGCAGTTCTCTTCTATGTATGGCAAATCAATGTATGAAACAGTTACTGCACTCCATAATGCAGGGCTTCCCTCCATTGCAATCTGTGAAGATACACTCCAGGAATTGAGTGACGAAGGAAAAATAGCACTCTACGGCGGGAATGATTTACTTGCTTCTCAGAATATCCCTAATTTTTCATACCTTAGGAATTTTTTAAAAGAGGCACATGTAACAGTATCTACAACAGTTGCCGTGACGGAAGAAAAAAACCTTGCAACGCGCATTATGAAGAACCTTCCGGGCGGAAGCAAGCTTTACTGTATTAATGGTTTGTACTATATCACTGTCCCTTCTATTATTGATACTGCATCAAACTATGGTGTAGGTTTTGATGATGAAAAAATTGCGGAATTCAAAAATATGGGATTAAACGTTGTTCTACGGCCTGTATTTTCCCCGGGTAATGATAATGTAAAAACTTTGGAAGGTACGATCAAAAAATACAATATAAAAGAAGTAGTTTTTTACGGTACGCCTATAGTAGGTTATCCTGATAAATTAAAAGAACTTGCCGATTTTTTTAATAAAAATCATGTTGTAACAGGCATTATAGAGATGCCTATTCAGAAAGGCATATATAAGCAGCAGGGTTTGCCGGAGCTTATGAAGTTGACACATTATTTTGTGGCACGCGTCTATTCTATCTATCCTTTAGAGCAATTAAAACTCACTTCAGACGAAATATTCAACAGATGGTTCAGGTCCATACCTGACAGGAATATCAGAGTAATTTATATAAAACCTATTATAGACCCAACGGATACGTATCAGAATAATGTTAATACAAATACACATTACATAAAAAAATTTATTACACTTTGGAGCAAGAAAGGAATGCAAATTGGCATACCGCATCCGATAAAAGAAGTAAATATACACACAAGCTTACTCATACTCATTTATCTTGGCGTCATTGCATTACTTTTACTGTATCTTGAGAAATTATTCAATGTAAAATATGTGCTTACCTGGTTTGTTATTCTTGCTATTTTAGGCTGTGGAGCTACGTTTATTTCAAAAGGTGCGGTGGAAAAAGGCACAGCACTTCTTGCAGCGACTGCATTTTCTATTATTGCTTCTTTCATTCTATCCGTCTATTTGAAAAAATTCTATGCCAGAAGAGCATCAATAATGAAGTTCACTCTTCATAGCATCATTGCTTCTTTCATAGTGTTTATCGTATGTATTGTTGGGGGTGTGTATATTGGTGCAGTACTTTCTGATACTCCATACCTATTGAACCTCGATATGTTTAGAGGTGTAAAATTACTCTATATTCTGCCTTTCTTTTTCTTTGTTTTAAATTATTTGTACATATTTGGTATGGATTTTTCTGACAATGCTCCTAAAAAAGCATATTACAATACAATAAAAGAAATTAAAAAAGGATGGGATATACCTATAAAGGCAGGGCATATTGTTATTCTCTCCGTACTTGCCCTTGCTCTATTTCTCTACCTTATGCGCTCTGGAAATACTGGTATTGCTATTCCTTCCGTTGAGTTAAAATTCAGAGCATTTCTTGAGCAAATGCTTGTTGCACGTCCCAGAGAAAAGGAATTTCTCATTGGATACCCTTCCATTTTTCTTGCTTTTCTTGCTGCATACATTCCGAAGAAAAAATATCTCTTTGGATTCCTCTTTATTTCCGTAGTGGGTATTGTTTCTATTTTAGATACGTTCTCTCACCTCAGGGCAGTATTTTTAATATCTTTGTACAGAAGCACCTTTGGGTTTATTTTTGGTGTTATAGTAGGTAGTATCATCATTATAATATTGTATATCTATGTAAAATTATTAAAAGGCTCTAAGGAATGAATCTCAGGCGATACCTCAAGCAGAATGCAGTACAGGCATCACTTTTACTTATGGTAGCTGCACTGCTTAGCAGGATATTAGGTCTTACACGTGATATTCTTTTCAGTGCATATTTTGGTACGAGCTATGCAGCAGATGCTTTGAACGCGACGCTTCCGATTACACTTGTCATTCAAAACGTTACGACGAGTGCTATTGCAGTATCGTTCATTCCTCTGTTCGTTGGGATAATAAATAAAAGCAAAAAGGAAACAGTACACAATTTTAACGTGGTTTTTAATTATATACTGTTAGGTTTGTTCTTATGTATACTTTTGATTGTTGTTTTTTCTTTTCCTCTGGTGCATATCCTTACGCCTGGGTTTAAGGCCATTCACCTCATACATCTTACGGCAAAGCTTGTTGATGCATTTGCCATTGTCTCTTTGTTCTGGGCCATAACAAATTTTCTCTATGCCCTTGCGCAATCCTATAAGAATTTTCTTATCACTGCCACCGTGCCGCTCATATTAAACACATCCATCATTATAGGTCTTATCCTCTGGCATAAGTCTTTAGGTGTGCTTTCATATACTACTGGTATGCTTATTGGTACTATTATTCAAACAGTAATTATGCTGTTCTATACACGAAACATACTGCACATTAATTTTGCTTTTGATTTTAATCCGAGAGGGACAATTCTTGGGCCATTACTTGTTCTTTCCATCCCCCTTATCGTGCAGCAGCTCTCTACATATGCAGTGACAGTAGTGAGTAACAATGTTGCATCACGTCTTACTGAAGGGAGCATTGCATCTTTGGGTTATGCAAATAAGTTGAGGCAATTTGCTTTAGGCGTGCTTACTGTGCCGCTTGCCACATCATATTATCCATTCCTTTCAGAGGCAGTAGTACAGAACGATACTTATAAATTGAGAGAAATTTTCTCAAAGAGCATACGGTTTGCATCTTTCTTTATTGTGCCTGTTACACTGATCTTTATCGTATTCAGTAGACCTATCGTTGCAATTGTATTTCAAAGAGGTGCATTCGGATTAGCAGCAGTTTCTCTTACTGCAAGCCCTCTTGAATTTTATTCTTTAGGTATATTCCCTGCAATGTATTCAATTGTTTGTATGCGCACATTCTTTGCTATGAAGGATATGTGGACACCTACAATACTCTCTATCATAACAGCTACCTTTAACATAGCAATTATTAATCCTCTTGTAAAAATTTATGCAAACGGAGGTATTGCTTTTGCTATAAGCCTCGGCTTGTACCTGGATATGATTCTTCTTATGATTTTTCTCAGGAGGAAGGTTGGTTCCTTAAATGAAAAGAGAATTTTTGTTTCTTTCACAAAGCTTCTTATTGGCTCTATTTTTGCAACAGCGGCAATGTATCTTTTGTATAGATTTATGAGTGGAGTTTTGCCTCAAAACAATTGGTATGTAGCCCTGAATTTTTTTGTTTCTTTTGTTTTGTTTACTGTTGTATATCTTATTATCCTCCGTTTATTAAAATCTGAGGAGATTACGAGTGCCTATTTTGTTATCAAAAAATCTGTCAGTAGAATCAAGAGAAAGTAACTTAAGCTTTTTTGCATTGCATCTTGTTAAGTCACCGGCATACTTATTGTAGAAGATGGTACTAATGAAAGAGGCCGTACGGAGAAGCACTTAAAGATATAAATCTGCAATTAGGTTTTATATGGAAACATTTAGAACTATTTGTAATCAAGCTGATATAACACAAAAAGAATTTTTCTTATTACCTCCGTTTTTA
>CAYONU010000066.1:0-5500 GCA_964405445.1 uncultured Caldisericales bacterium
TATACTTTTTCAAATTGCATTGTGTACAGTTCATAATACAAGCCTTTTTGTCGCATTAACTCTTTATGTGTACCCTGCTCTACGATTCTTCCTCTATTGATAACATATATTCTGTCCGCATTTTTAATGGTGGATAATCTATGTGCAATAACGATGGACGTTCTGCCTTCCATTAATTTTTTGATACCCTTTTCAATAAGTTCCTCTGTATTTGTATCAATGGATGCGGTGGCTTCGTCCAGCAGAAGTATTCTGGGATTATAGACAAGTGCGCGTGCAAATGAAATGAGTTGCCTCTCACCTTGTGAAATGTTTGTACCCTCAGTGGAAAGCTCTGTATCGTAACCTTTCGGAAGTTTCATAATGAAGCTATGAACACCGATTTCTTTTGTAGCAGAAATAATTTGCTCTTCAGTTATACTGTTATTTCCCAGAGTAATATTGTCTCTCACAGTTCCCTTGAAGATAAAAACATTTTGCAGAACAATTGCCATATTTGAACGTAGATGTTCTTTAGAATATTTTCGTACGTCTACATTATCAACAGCTACTGTGCCACTATCCGGATCATAAAACCTGGATACAAGATTTGCAATGGTGGATTTACCGGCACCTGTAAATCCTACAAGAGCTATCTTTTCCCCATTTTCTGCTGTAAGATTAATATCTTCCAGAGTAGGGGTTTTTTTATCGTATGAAAAACTAACGTTTCTTAATGCTACATTGCCTTTGATCTCTTTCATTACAGGGTTTTTCGGATTCTTTATTATTTCTTTTTCTTCAAAAAAATTATTTAATTTATGCATAGAAGAGATCGCATTCTGTAGGATGGTGAACTTATCAGCAAGGTCCCGCAGCGGCCTATACAAATAATCCAGATACACAAGGAATGCCATAAGTGTACCTATCGTGGCTTTTCCATTTAAAGTAAAAATACCGCCAAAAACAATAACAAGGCTGATAGAGATGTAAGAAAGTACATTTATAATTTGTCGGAGTTTTATCCCGGTCATTTGTGCAGTATGAAAAGTTTTCCTGTAGCCCATTGCAATCTGCCTGAATTTTTTACTGTTTTTTTCTTCCACATTGAATGCTTGCACAAGGACGATGCCCGATAGATTTTCCTGCATTTCTATATTTATCTTTACTATATAATCTCTTACCTTTTCGTAGAGCCTTTCCATTTTATTACCCAGGAGTATTGCAGAAGCAATTGCGATAGGAAGAGGTGCAATAGCAACTATAGCGAGCTTTGCATTGATATAAAATATAAAGATAGTAACGAATACAAGAAGTGCCATATCTCCAAATAACGCAACAATACCTGATGAAAGTAGTTCATTCATATTCTCTACATCATTTGTAATCCTTGTGATAATTTTTCCCGATGGTTCTCTTGAGAAGAAAGAAACTGCAAGGGATTCAAGATGTTTAAAGAGGTCTATTCTTAGATCCTGCATAATCTTTTGCCCTGCAAGATTCGTAAAATAAATTTGAATTAACTTTGATATGAAGAGTACCCCACAGGCGACAAGAAACAACATAGAAATTTTCGTAAGCCCCTGAAAATTCTTTACAGCAATATATTTATCTATCGCTTGTTTCAAAAGATAGGGGATAATTGTAGAGGAGAGTGTCGCGAAAATCAGTGCAATAAAAGAAACAAGCAGAAATAATTTATATTTAAGAATATAAGGGAGGAAACGCTTGAAAAGTTTTTTGTTCATACTTCCATTCCTTCCAGGAGCTGCTTACGGTAAAGATGGAAATAATAACCTTTTCTATTAAATAATTTGTCGGGAGCATCCTCTTCTAAAATTCTTCCATTAGCCAAAACAATGACTCTGTCCATTATAGTGAGGGCGCTGACTCTCTGCGAGACGAGCACAGTTGTAATATGGTTTTCTTTCAGGTATATCTTGAGGTTTCTTATAATTGTCTTTTCAGTATCCGTATCCACGGCAGAAAGTGGGTCATCAAAAATCATTATAGGCCTTTTGGTGATAACAGCACGTGCTATGGCAACCCTTTGTCTCTCTCCACCCGAGAGTGTTATGCCTTTTTCGCCTACAATTGTTTCAAACTGCTCAGGCATTTTCATTATGTTATTGTGTATAGCAGCAATTTTAGCTGCCTCTTTTACTTTCTCTATCGTTGCATCCTGCTTGCCTAATTTTATATTCTCAAGTAGTGTATCGCTGAATAAAAAGGGCGATTGAGGCACATATGCTATACTTCTCCTCAAAGTCTTAAGAGGTATCTTCATTATATCTATGCCATCAATAAAGATTCTTCCTTCTGGCGGATTATAAATTCTTATGAGTAGTTCCATAAGCGTGCTTTTGCCACTACTAGTAGGCCCTGTAATGCCAACAAGTTCTCCTTCTTTTATTGATAGAGAGATTTTCTTTAAAACAGGCATGTTAGAGCCGGGATAGGAAAATGAAAGGCCTTTTACTTCAATGTTTCCTTTAACAGAATGTACCACCGTTAGTTTCGTATCCCTCACTTCCGGTACTGCTTTTAATACACTTTGTATTCTCTCCATAGAAGCTCGCGCCCTTTGAAAGAGGGAAATAGTAAAACCGACTGCCATCATCGGCCAGGCTAAAGTTTCTATATATTGAGCGAATGCAGCAAGTGTTCCGATGGATATACGATTTTTGATGACAAGATACCCTCCTTGTATAATAAGTATAAACAATGAAGTATGTATGAGAAAATCAATGATTGGATCTAAAAATCCGTCTAATTTTACAAGCTTCATATTTTCTTCTATGTATGTTCTGTTTACGCTCCCGAAAAGCTTTAAATAAAAACTTTCTCTGGTAAAAGCTTTTATTACTCTAATGCCACTTATTACCTCTCTTACACGCACTGTTATCTCACCAAATATCCTCTGTACATTTTTGAAGAATATGTGAATTTTCCTTCCGAAATTTAAAGCCAGGGGAATAAGGAAAATGAGGGGAACAGAAACACTTACCGCAAGGACAGGACTCATTATAAACATCATTGCAAATGTAGTAATACCTAAAAGCAGTATATCCATACCTCCTAGGAAACCCATTATGAGAAAGAAACGTATTGCTCTTGTATCATTCGTTACACGAGCCATAAGGTCACCTATTTCCTCTTTTTCAAAATACGATTTTGAAAGTACCAAGTACTTATTGAAGAGTGCAGTTTTAAATTCGTAATCCAACTTTAATACAACTTTTCTCAGGACATAATTGTATGCATACCTTATCAATACAATAAAGGTTGCGATAGCAACTATATATATGCCGTATCGGATAATAACAGAGATACTCATATGCTTATTCATTGCATCAATGGCTTTCTTCGTAAACTGGGGAATAATAACTTGAGCACCGTCTACAAGAACAAGCATAGATATAATAAAAATGTACCACTTTTTTTCACGCTTAAAAAACTGCCATATATCTTTCATCTTTTTTTACACATTTCTAATCTTACATAATCCTTAAAATGAAGTTTTTCTTCAAAATCAGAAAATCCGTTTTCAAAAAGAACTTTTTTCAAATTGATCTGCATGAATTTTTCAGCCAACGGGCACTCAACTTTTCTAATAAGCAATTTCACAATGAACGGTGCTGTATTTATATCTCTTTCTGCATAGTCAAGTATAATGAATTGTCCGCCTATTTGCAATTGATTATATGCATTCTTTATAATTTTTATGCGCTTTTCCTGAGGGAACCCATGCAGCACGAACGAGATAAATACTTTATCAAAATGTTTTGTTAAAGGTAGTTCTTCTTCTATTCTTCCTTGAATGAAATGGGCATTTCCAAAACTCCTGCAACGTTTTTCTGCTTGTTGCACCATTATTTCTGAAAGGTCAATGCCGATGTACTTGCCTTTTTTACCGATATATTTTTGTATAAGGCAGGCAAATCTTCCTGTTCCGGCACCTAGATCCAACACTGAATCACCTTTTTTGAAATTTGCTTCCTTCACTATATTAGCGGTAAAAAGGGGATAAATACCAAGCGAAAAAATATTAAGAAGCACATCGTAGTGCCTCGCAACAAATGGTGTTAATTCTACTTTTGTTTCTTTATTTTCCAAGTAAATTGCCTGCCTTCATAAAATAAATTAATTTCTGAATCTAAACTCTTTATATTGTCTCATTAAATTATATACGAAATCACCACATTTTCATAACATAGAGACTCTGGTTTTCCTTATGTCTTATAATATAGCTCGATATAAGTACTATTAAATATTCACTTTAGCATTTATAAATGACCTAACACTGTCTTTCATCATTAATACATTCATTGGCTTGCTTGCACCTGACGTTGCTATCTCACATTTCTTCCCGAATATGAAAAATTCTTCAGGAATTCCTTTATTTTTCCCATATAACAAAAGATTCAGTTATGCAAAAGTAAAAATTGGCTTACTATAGGAATGTATAACACTTATGTTGTTTGACATTATAGTTGTCTTAAATGTTTTTTGGAAATAAGGATTATTTACTTGACTTAATTGGTTTTTTGGAGTATAATAAAAGAAATTTAAAATTTAATGTGAAAGGAGGTAAAAGAATTGACAAGATTATACTCAAAGAGCCAGTTATTTACAAAGCTTACTCAGAGGCAAAGGGAATTTTTGGTGACTCTGATAGACTTGTATAAAACAAGTGGCGAGCCTGTTTCATACAAAGATGTAGCAGCAAAAATAGGTGTAAGCAAGTGGACAGCTTATGATATCCTCCAGGAGTTGAACAGGAAAGGTTTTCTCAAGACAAGATACAATATAACATCCGGGCCAGGCCGCTCCGAAATAAAATTTATCCCGAAAAAGGTTTCTTTTGGACATCTTGAGGAGAATGAGAATAAGAGCACAATTACTTTTATTAAAAACTGGATAAAAGAGAGGTTCGAACGATACGAAAAGCAAAGTATTACAAAATCTGTCGCTATTATTGCAAGGAAAGTTGAAAAAGGAAAGAATCCTTTTTCAACAGTCTTATATACGACTTTGCTATTTATATTATTTGCAAAAGCATTTAAGATTGACATAGAGGGAAGAGCTAATATTAAAAAGTTGTTAGGCTCTACTATGCAACCCGCCGTACTTCTTCCTTTTATCGGAGAATTGATGTTTTCTCTTGCCAAGGAAGAGGAATGGCCCTTAGAAAATCTTAGATTGAATAGGCTCACGATGGAAAAGTTCAAAATGCTTGAAAGCAAATTTATGGAAAGTATTTCTTTCCTTACGGAAAATGAGCAAAAGAAGGTCTTGACTGCTTTGAAAGAATTGTTATCTTATACTTAAATAAATAGAATAGGAGGCAAAATATGAGTTTAGGAGAAAATACAAAAAAGATAGTTCTTACGAAATTGATGAGAGGCTTTGCATCTTATCTAAAAAAAGATCCGGAAGGACGGATTGATAAAGTAATAAATGCAGCTGCTACAATGGGGGAGAGATTTTCTTTCCTTCCTGTATTTAAAAACCAGCTCAG
>CAYONU010000067.1:0-5490 GCA_964405445.1 uncultured Caldisericales bacterium
TATTAATTATGATTGGATTAACCATTTTTGGGGTACTAACAGGAGGTTGCAGCAAAACTCCAAAATTTAGTAAACCAGTACCAGAAAAAAAGTATACCTCAGCAAGAGATGTTATAGAAATAAAACCAAAAGGAAAAATCCTGCAATACAAAAAAGAATCCTTCTGGGAGGAGAGAGATTTTTCTAAAATTCTAAAAGCAAAAAGCAAATTTGAATCTGAAGAGATAAATTCATTTAAAAGAAAAACAGAAAAATACGATGTATATGTCCTAAACCCTAAAGTTGGATTTGATACATCTAAGAGAGTAACTGTATTAACCTGCGATATAAAAGGTGCAATGTACAGCAACGATTCTTATAGTTTTCACTGGCTTTTAGCAGGTTTGCCTTTTGACTTATACCAATTTCAACAGTATGAAAGAGAACTTATTTACAAGGGAAAAATAAAGAGCGTTCCTACAACGATTATGCTGGTCTTTCCTTATCCTATTACTCATTGTCATGAGCATATCTGGCCCAAATAAATATGGAAATAGAGATTATAGGAACAGAAACTTTGGGAGTGAGAGGGATGTGCTGCTTTGTGAGGACAAAAAATAGAAGAATATTAATTGATCCTGGCATTGCTTTAGGTTATCATAGATATGGATTACTTCCGCATCCCTTTCAAGTAGCAGTAGATGAAAGAACGCAGAAAAAAATTGTGAAGAGATGGGCTGAAGCTACAGATATAGTAATTAGCCATTTTCACGGAGAACATACGCCGCTGCCAAATGCAAACCCGTATCAATTTAGCGTCAATAAGGTAATTGGGCTAAATCCAACTGCAAAAATATGGACAAAAAGTCCTTCCCATCTTTCTCCTATTGAAAGTCAGAGAGCAAAAGCTCTTTCTGAGATTTTAAATAAGGATTTCGATATTGCGGAAGGTATGAATGATGGGCCAATAACTTTTTCTAAGCCTGTAATACATGGTGATATGAATGATACATTAACAACAGTAATAATGGTAAGAATTGAAGAGGATCGCACATTCGTGCATGCTGCTGGTATTCAACTTCTCAATGATAGAGCTGTTTCTCAAATATTGGATTGGAAACCAGATGTTGCTCTAGTTGATGGTCCTCCTCTGTATTTGTTTCACAGAATTTCTGAAAGGCAGATTGAAAAAGCCTGGTATAACGCTAAGGAACTTTCTCGAAATATTGATACTTTGATTCTTGACCATCATTTGATGAGAAGCCATAAAGGTATTGAATGGATAGAGCGACTGTCAGATAAAACGGGTAGAAAGGTACTTTGTGGAGCAGATTTTATGCATAAACACAGGATGTTGCTGGAAGCAGGACGTAGAACTCTATACAATGAGATGCCTGTTCCTGTTGGGTGGCATGAGGCTTATGCAAAAAAGCAAGTTAGCACCAATCAGTATTGGGAATCTGCCAAGAAGTTTCTCAAATTTGCCTATGCAGCCGAGATAGAAAAGAACTGTTAAAAAATTGCAAGAAAGTAACTGAAGTACTATAATAGCTTTGTGGGGAGGTGAAAAAAATGATTAAAGTTGTAACAGATTCGACGGCTTATCTGGATAAAGATTTTGCGAAAGAGAAGGATATAAAGATTGTTCCTCTGAAGGTATCGTTTGGAGAGAAGCATTTTATAGACGGGGTAAATATTACACCAGGCGAGTTTTATAAACTTTTAGCGGAAGATAAGAACTTACCCAAGACATCCCAACCCTCCATAGAGGATTTTGTTGATGTGTATAAACCAATCCTTAAAGAAGGTAATGATATTATTTCCATACATATCTCCGGAGGTCTGAGTGGCACCATTAATGTAGCGGAAGTTGCTAAGAAAACATTAAATACCGAACGAATCTGTATAGTGGATTCATTATCCACTGCACTTGTTCTTCAATTCTTAATAGAAAAGGCTCTTGATCTTATAAAAAATGGTGAAAGTTTCGAATATGTTTGTACTACCGTACAAACACAGGTTAAGAAGATGCTATCAAGATTTATTATGTATAACTTGGACTATATAATAAAAGGAGGGAGATTGAACAGAGCAGAAGCTTTAATAGGATCCATTCTCCATATTAAACCTGTCCTTTCCTTTACGGATGGCAAAGGAAAAGTTGAAGGTATTACAAGAACATGGAAAAAGGCAAGGGCAAAGTTATTAGCTTATGTTGATGAGATCAATAAAAATGTCGGTATTGAAAAGATCGGCGTTCATTATGGAGCAAACTTAAAAGAAGCTGAAGTATTCAGAAGTGATATTGAAAACACCTTAGAAATTCCTGTAAGAATGCTACAAATAGGCAGTGTTCTCGGAACATATGCAGGGGCAAGATGGTTGGGTCTGGCAATACAAACTAAGTAGTATCAAATTTTTTAATACAATTTGTGCTATTGACAAGAAATATGGTTTTGCTATAATTGCAACTTGTGTGAAAGAAAATAGTAGGAGGAGTATGAATGTTTACATTTAATCAGTTGGTGAAGAAACCAAGAAAAATAAAAAAGGCGAAGGATAAAACGCCTGCTTTACAGGGTTGTCCTCAGAAAAGAGGAGTTTGTGTGCAGGTAAAAACTGCTACCCCTAAGAAGCCTAACTCTGCTTTGCGTAAGATAGCAAGGGTAAGACTTACAAATGGTATGGAAGTTACTGCATATATTGGAGGAGTAGGACATAACTTGCAGGAGCACTCAATGGTTTTGGTAAGAGGCGGAAGGATCAAAGATCTTCCTGGTGTGCGTTATCATATTGTACGTGGTGCTCTTGACGCAGCGGGTGTTGCAGATAGAAAAAGAGGTAGATCAAAGTATGGTACGAAGAAGCCGAAACAGAAAAAGGGAGGTGCCTAATGCCTCGCAAGGGAAGTGTAAAGAAGAGAGAAATCGCCGGTGACTCTGTTTACGATAATATAAAAGTTGCGAAATTAATAAATAATATTATGATTGGTGGCAAAAAGAATCTCTCTCAAAGAATCGTTTATAAAGCATTTGATATTATTAAACAAAAGACAAAAAAAGATCCTTTAGAAGTTTTTATACTTGCTCTTGGTAAAGTAAGGCCTTTAGTTGAAGTAAAGCCAAGAAGAGTTGGAGGATCTACCTATCAGGTGCCTTCGGAGGTTGAGAAGGGAAGAGGCGAGAAAGTTGCATTAAAATGGCTTGTGGATGCAGCAAGAAAGAGAAATGATAAGAGCATGGCCGAGAGGCTTGCACAAGAAATTATTGATGCTGCTAACGAGACAGGCGGAGCTTATAAAAAGAAATTAGATGTTCATAAGATGGCAGATGCAAATCGCTCCTACTCTCATTTTAGATGGTAGATGAATATAAATAATGATTAATACCCCTTTAGAAAAAATAAGAAATATAGGCATTATTGCGCATATTGATGCAGGAAAAACAACAACGACCGAAAGGGTTCTGTATTATACTGGACGTACGTATAGGTTAGGTAATGTTGATGATGGTAACACGGTAATGGACTGGATGGTTCAGGAAAAAGAAAGGGGTATTACAATTACTTCTGCAGTTACTACTTGTTTTTGGAAGGGTTTTCAAATTAACATTATAGATACGCCCGGCCATGTTGATTTTACAGCAGAGGTAGAAAGATCGCTTCGTGTGCTTGATGGTGCAGTCGTTATTTTTTCTGCAGTAGAAGGTGTTGAAGCGCAATCTGAGGCTGTTTGGAGACAAGCGGATAAGTACCATGTTCCAAGAATTATTTATATTAATAAAATGGATAGGCTGGGTGCATCATTTGAAAGAACCCTGGAAAGTGTAAGAGAAAGACTGAATGTGAAGCCACTTGTTTTAGAGATCCCAGTTGGAGAAGAAGATGAATTTGTAGGACTCATTGATGTTATAGAAGATAAAATGTATATGTTCAGAGATCCTTCTGGTGAAAAATATGATACAGAAGAGATTCCTGAAAAGTATAAGGAAGAAGTAGCTAAGCAGAAAGAAGAATTATTTGAAACAGTTGCTGATGTAAATGAGGAGGCGTTAGAAATTTATCTTAATACAGGTACTATTCCAAAAGATACACTAAAAAGAGCAATAAGGCGAGCAACGCTTGATAACCTTGCTTATCCTGTGCTTGTAGGTTCTTCTTACAAGAATAAAGGCGTACAGATGATTTTGGATGCAATTTGCACGTATTTGCCCTCTCCTATGGATGTTGGCGCTGTTTATGCAAAGGATGCTAAAACCGGTGAGGAGATAGAGTGTCCCCCAGATCCGGATGCACCACTTGCAGCATTAATATTTAAAGTAATGACTGATCCATATGTAGGAACACTTACTTTTGTCCGTGTGTACTCTGGCACACTTCATAAAGGAACTTATGTATTAAATGCTGCTACAGGTAGAAAGCAGAGGATTATGCGTTTACTACGTTTACATGCAAATAAAAAAGAAGATGTGGATTTTATCAAAGTAGGTGGACTCGGTGCTATTGTAGGTTTAAAAGAATCTTATACGGGGCATACACTCTGTGACCTGTCCCGTCCTATACTCCTTGAGAAAATGGAATTTCCGGAGCCCGTTATTTCTGTTGCAATTGAACCAAAGACCCGGGCAGATCAAGATAAACTTTCTGCTGCACTTGCAAAGTTTGCTATAGAGGACCCTACATTTAAAATTAAATTTGACGAGGATACTTCTGAAACAATAGTGTCTGGTATGGGAGAGTTGCATCTTGAAATTATAACGGATCGACTCCTTAGAGAATACAAAGTTGTAGCGAGAATTGGAAAACCACAGGTTGCCTACAAGGAAGCAATTTCTAAAAATATTAAGGCTGAGGAGAAATATGTAAAACAAACTGGAGGGCATGGGCAGTATGGCCATGTTGTCCTCCTTGTAAAACCACAGGAGGTTGGCAAGGGTTTTGAGTTTGTTGATAAAACAAGAGGTGGTGCAATACCAAAAGAATTTATTCCTGCTGTAAAGAAAGGTATTGAGACTGCTATGGAAACAGGCCCTTTGCTTGGATATCCTATGGTGGATATTGAAGTGGATCTCGTAGATGGCTCTTATCATCCTGTGGATTCCTCTGAGCTTGCATTCAGGATTGCAGGCTCAAAAGCATTTCGAAAAGCAGTAAGAAATGGCAATCCTTACTTGCTTGAGCCGATAATGAGTGTAGAGATTGTCGTACCGATTAAATTTATGGGTGATGTTGTCTCTAATATAAATGCAAAGAGAGGTGTTGTAAAAGATATTGTTGAAAGAGGACATACTGCTATTATTCATGCTTTTGTGCCGCTTTCTAGTATGTTTGGATATTCGACTGTTATACGTACAATTACACAGGGTAGAGGTTCATTTTCTATGATATTTAATAGTTATAAAAAGGTTCCTGCTCTCGTGCAGGAAGAAATTATAAAAAAGGCTAAAGGAGAAATTTAATTTAAGGAGGTTTATTATGGCAAAAGCGAAATTTGAAAGAACGAAACCGCATGTA
>CAYONU010000068.1:0-5454 GCA_964405445.1 uncultured Caldisericales bacterium
AAGAGACACTATTTCTCCCATAGACATAATTGCAAATCCTTTGAACCCCGTGGGTCTGTCCATTTTTATCTCCTTCGTAAAACGTAACTTTAAACAATTTCAATTTCTACGCGCTTGCCTTCCTCTGTTACATCAATAACTTTTCCTGTAAATTCCGGATCATTCACTGCTTTTCGTAATTCTTCCATGTCAATAGGAATATCTTCGCCTCCTAAATTAACCATATTCTTCTTACCCATTTTACTTGTAATATTTAATCCCAAATTGATTAAACTAAACGGAAGAGTAATATTGACTTCTGGTCTTCCTTCTCTTGCTACATGAATCTTCAAAAACCTCTTTCTTTTATTCTGTGGAATTGATTGCTCCTCTTCTTTAACATCCTTTAACGCCTCAATGAGTTTCACTGCTTCATCTTTTGAAATTTTTCCTTCTTCAAGCATCTCCAATACTTTTTTAATTTCCTCTTGCATCTTTTTCCTCCTCTATTCTTATATCTCCACTTAACGTTTTTAAAGAAATTTTATATTTTCCTCGGCCTACAACAAGTTCATTGTTATGTATGTACTGAGTATTCCCCTTACCATTTTTAAATACAGCATTACCGCTCTTTGTATTTGTTATTATTTTTGCATCTATATCTTCTGCTCTCAGTATAAAATCACCAGAAAATGTTTTTGCAAATAAGTCACCGTTTAAGATTACGCCGTCCATAGTTATGTCACCGCTAAAAGCAGTTAATTCAATACCATTAAGAGAAACATCGTGCAATTTTGCATCACCTGAATAAGTTTTTATGAATCCTTCTATACTGCTTTCTGCAATACGTATATCACCGGATTTCAGGGACACATAAATCTTTCCGTCAATCTTTCTACCAAATAAGTCTCCACTAATTGATTCAATCTTAGCTTTATCTTGTAGATTGCTTAAATGAATATCTCCATCAACTGTTTTGACACTTATGTTCCCCTTTAAATTTTCTATCGTAAGATCACCGCTCACATCATTCACTCTTACATCACTTTCTACAGGAAGCACAATACGGAGAGCTTGTGCTAAAAACAATCCGTCACCTATATGTATACCTAAAATAGATATTCTCTTTCCTATGTAAGTCAATTTGGGACGTATCTGAAAGGTATCTATGCTTTGTTCTATTTCAACAAACTTAGCCCCCTCTTCTACTGTGAGTTCATTTGTATCTTCTTTTCCGACAATTTCGATATCTGTCCTTACAAAGTGCGATAAATTTACAGTAAACCTTTTTCCTTTTGTAGGAAAACTCTTGATAGACTCATCCTTTCTATTGATAGCTTCCTCCAACTTTTTCTTTTCCTCCTCAGATATTTTTCCTTCGTTTAGCAACCTTTCCAGCTGATCTTTGATTTCTCCATTCATCGTTTTGCCTCTTTTATTAACTTTATTGCTTCGCGAGCATTAATTTCTCCTCGTTCAAGTAAATCTAAAATCTCTTTCTCCCTGGGCTTCTTTGACGTATCATATAGACCCAGGGACATTAATAACTTATCCAAGCGATTCTTTGCAGTAGGATATGAAATATTCAGTCTTTCCTGCACTTCCTTAATATTACCCCGTGAGCGAAGAAATGTAATAAGAAATTCTTTATCTTCCTCCGAAAGCAAAAGTAATCTATCAATGGGAAAATCTCCACGTATGATTGTTCCACATTTGGGACACTTAAGCTCTGTAATGTGGAGCTCTGCTCCACAGGCAGGACAATGCATCGGTATTTTCTTCATCTCTCACCTCCATTTTTAATATTATTCATTTTAACATTAATAATATTAATACAATTTTTAATTTTGTCAAGAGGGATAAAAATTTATATTTTTTGAATATACAAGTACTAGAATAGAGATAAATTTTAGCGAATGAAAAATATTAGTGCTATCCAGATAGTTGATTTTTAATGAAAAAATTGTACAATAGAGTGTCAGGAGGCGATGACTTATGGACGAAAAATATGGTACAATAAAAGTTAAAAGAGGGCTTGCTGAAATGCTTAAAGGCGGAGTTATTATGGACGTAACTTCCGTTGAACAAGCAAAAATAGCTGAAGAGGCAGGTGCCGTAGCAGTGATGGCACTTGAAAGAATCCCTTCAGATGTTAGGAAACAAGGTGGCGTTGCAAGAACAGCTGATCCAAAAATCATAAAGGATATAATGAATGCTGTTTCTATCCCTGTTATGGCAAAGGTAAGGATTGGGCATTTTGCTGAGGCTCAAATTATAGAATCAATTGGAGTGGATTTTATCGACGAGAGCGAAGTACTTACTCCTGCAGATGAAATTCATCACATAAATAAATGGAATTTCAAGATACCATTTGTCTGTGGCGCAAGAAACCTTGGTGAAGCTTTACGCAGGATTTCTGAAGGCGCTGCTATGATTAGAACAAAAGGAGAACCTGGCACAGGCAATGTTGCAGAAGCAGTACGGCATATGAGAATTGTTATGGATGAGATTAGAAAAGTCCAGAATATGAGTGAAGAAGAGCTTTTTGTCGAGGCAAAGGAATTGAGAGCTCCGATAGAACTTGTAAAGGAAGTAAAACAGTTAGGTAGGTTACCTGTTGTAAACTTTGCTGCTGGTGGTATAGCAACACCTGCCGATGCATCACTTATGATGCAGCTTGGTGCGGATGGTATATTTGTAGGCTCTGGTATATTTACATCTGAAAACCCACAAAAAATGGCGGAGGCAATAGTTGCAGCAACAACATATTATGATAAACCAGAGATAGTAGCAAAAGTTTCTGAGAATTTAGGCAAGGCAATGGAAGGTATAGATATTAGAGATCTTGCGGAAAAAGACAAGATGCAAGTAAGAGGAGACTGAATGTGAGGATAGGTATTCTTGCTATTCAAGGTGCTGTTTCAGAGCACATTGACATGTTTAAAAAATTAAAAGTAGAAGCGATACCTGTGAAGACTGCAGAAGATATAAACTCTGTGGATGGGATGGTTTTACCAGGTGGAGAGAGTACAACCATTAGCAGACTTTTACATCTCTATAAGATTGATACCGTGATAAAGAAAAAAGTAATAGATGGTATGCCCATTTATGGAACCTGCGCAGGAATGATCCTGCTTTCCAACCATATTGACGGCTATAATCAACCCACCTTAGGATTACTAAATGCTACAATAGTAAGAAATGCATTTGGCAGGCAGGTCGACAGCATGGAGGTGGATTTAACTGTAAAAGGTTTTGATACTCCCTTCCATGCAACATTTATCAGAGCACCTGTAGCAAAGAAAATAGGAGATAGTGTAGAAGTTTTATCAGAGCTTCCTCAGGGCATTGTTTTTATGCAACAGGGTAACGTACTTGCCTCTTCCTTTCACCCAGAATTAGGCACAGACTTGAGAATTCATAAATACTTTTTAGATATGGTAAGAAAATTTTCGCAAAAATGATAGGAGGTTTCAATGTCAGGACATTCAAAATGGCATAATATACAAGCAAGAAAGACCTCTCAGGATGCAAAGAGAGGTAGAATTTTTACAAAATTAACAAAAGAAATAATTATTGCTGCAAAACAAGGTGGAGGCAGTCTTGATACAAACGCACGCTTGAGGAATGCCGTAGATAAAGCTAAAAAGATGGGTATGCCTATGGATAACATTAAAAAAGCAATTATGAGAGGTACAGGAGAGCTTCCCGGTGTTACTTATGAAGAATTTACATATGAAGCGTATGGACCTGCTGGTATTGCATTTATCATTAAAATATCTACGGATAATAAGAACAGGACTGTTGCAGAATTAAGGCGGTTATTAACTAAATTTGGTGGTAGTCTTGCAGAGTCAGGCGCAGTTTCCTGGAATTTTGAAAATAAGGGAGAAATCGAGTTGGAGCCTACAAACCTATCATACGACGAACTCTTTATGATCGTTGCGGATGCAGGTGCGGAGGATCTCGAAAAGGATGATGATACTTTTACTATAGTAACGGCACCCAGGGATCTTGAGACTATAAGAAAGAAGATAGAAGCGAAAAAGATAGGAATAAAAAGTGCAGAGGTTGTACTCCGTCCAAAAACCACAGTGAAAGTTACAGGTGATGATGCAACAAGAGTGTTAAAACTCTGTGATGCACTTGAAAATCATGACGATGTGCAGGATTACTATACGAACTATAATATAGAGGAAAATGAACTGAAAAAGATTGTTAGTGAACTTGGCATATAATAATGATAAGAGTTTTAGGTATTGATCCCGGGCTTGCCACAACAGGCTTCGGTATTGTACAAAAGGATGAGGCCCGCCTGGATGTTGTTCATTATGGAGTAATAAGAACTCCTGCTCACTGTGCCATATCAGAGCGGCTTGATAAACTTTATACAGAATTGATGAGTTTGATGGACAAGTACAATACTGATTATGTTGCAATAGAAAAATTGTTTTTTAATACAAATTTGAAGACTGCAATGAGTGTAAGCGAAGCAAAGGGCGTTATTATGCTTGCAATTGCCAAGCACCACAAAAAATTATTTGAATATACTCCTCTCGAAGCGAAAAAGTCGCTACTTGGTGCAGGCAGAGCTACTAAGCGTGAAGTTCAATATGCAGTTATGAATATACTTAATATGGAACATTTACCCCGTCCTGATGATGCAGCAGATGGTATTGCAATTGCACTTTGTCATATCTATACAATCCCATATCTGGAGAATACCAAGTGATTGCAGTACTTAAGGGCAATATTTCCGAAATAAATGAAAACAGTTTAACTATCCTTTTAAAGGAGGGAATCGGCTTTGAGGTATTTGTTTCACATCCTAATAATTTTGAAATAGGTAAAGATGTTTCTCTCTATATATATGAACAGGTAAAAGATGATGGTACAACACTTTATGGTTTTATGGAAAAGCCTGAAAAAGAATTGTTCGAGCTTATTATCAAAAAAGTGAGTGGTATCGGTGCTAAAACTTCACTGGGTATTTTCAGGCGTTTTTCCAAGGATCAGCTCGTTGACATTATTAAAAAAGGTGATTATAAAAAGCTCCGTACAGTTCCAGGCATAGGAGAGAAAACTGCAAAACGCATAGTAATGGAATTAGGTGGAGAAATCGAGAATCTTTTGGTAAAAAAAACTAATCTCAGTAAAAGTTTACAAGTTGCAAAGGATGCTTTAGTATCACTTGGATACCGCTCTATTGATGTTGTAAAAGTGTTGAAAAATATGGATGACGGTGAACCTATAGAAGATATCATTAAAAAGGCAATAAAAAAAATAAGCAATGAGTGATTCCATAAGACCTCAAAAACTTGATGATTTTATTGGTCAGCCTCAAGTCAAAAAAAGCCTGAGGGTTTTTTTAGATTCAGCACGCTCGAGACAGCAATCTCTGGACCATACACTTTTTTATGGACCCCCAGGACTTGGCAAAACGACACTTTCTTCGATTATTGCTAACGAACTGAA
>CAYONU010000069.1:0-2241 GCA_964405445.1 uncultured Caldisericales bacterium
TTTGCAGAATTAGGTACAGAATCTGCAAGACGAGCAAGGTATGCAATACCCCCAATAAAGTCCAGTTTATTCTTATTTTTCAAACCGTCAGCTACAGAGATAATATCTATAGGTTTTTCCTTGATCGCAAGGGCGTAAACTACTTTCATAATTGCTTTATGTTCATCTCTGTAAAAATCCTCAGGGCTCACAACGCTGATGACCTTAAAAACTGCTTCTTTATCGATGAGAATCGATCCAATGATAGATTGTTCTGCTTCGATACTAAAAGGAGGGAGCCTCAGATTTTTACCTTCCTGAGCCATAGTCAATCTTCTTTGTTTACTGAAACATTGAGTTTGGCTTGAATATCTTTGTGTAATTTCACTAGAATCGTGTATTTGCCGAGTTTTTTTATTGGAGCTTTTAGCAAAATCTTTTTCCTATCTATGCTAATACCGAAGACTTCCTTAATCTTTTTACTTATCTCGGAAGAAGTAACAGAGCCAAATAACCTATCACTCTCTCCCGCTTTCACCGTGAAAACGAGCTGTTTGCTTTCAAGAGTGTGTTTTTCTTCTTCTGCTCTCCCTCTTTTAACCTCTTCCTTGGATTTAACTCTATCCGTAAGTTTTTTAATATGTTGAGAGGAAACCATATAAGCTAACTTATTAGGGATAAGGTAATTTACAGCGTAACCTCTTGTCACAGAAACTATGCTATTTGCTATACCTAACCCTGATACATTCTTTAAAAGTACGACTTTAATTTTCATCGTTTCACATAAGGAATAAGGGCCATTTCCCTTGCCCTTTTGATAGCTGCTGCAAGCTGCCTTTGATGTTTCGCACATACCCCGGTAATTCTTCGGGGGAGTATCTTGCCTTTATCACTAATAAATCTTGAAAGCATAGCAACATTTTTGTAGTCAATCTCATCTATGTGCTTTGCACAAAATATGCAGGTCTTTTTTCTTGGTTTGTAAAAAGACGTTTTTTTTCTTCTTGTTCTTTTTGTATTACTATTGTTCATTTTTGCTCTCCTTTATGAAAATGGTACATCTGAACCTGAGTTAGCAGTTTTGCTTTTGTCAACGTACTCTTCATTTTTTGATTTATTTCTCGGTAAGAATTTGATACTGTTGGCAATAATTTCAGTGGCCCATTTCTTGACACCATCGACTTCATAGTTTCTGATATTCAACCTTCCCTCAACTAAAACCAGGTCACCTTTTTTAAAGTTTTTCTCTACTTTTTCCGCAAGCCTTATCCATGCAACGACCCGTACAAAAAAAGATTCTTCTTTCCACTCATCTGAATCTTTTGTCTTGTATGACCTGTTCACTGCAAGAGTAAACTGTGCAACCTCACTCCCAGATGGAGTATACCTGACATCTGGATCGGCTGTAAGCCTTCCTGTAAGAAATACTCTATTTAGATCCGACGACATTGTTAACCTCCTCTTTTTCCTTTTGAACAGTGTCCTGTTTAGCAGGACGTTCTTTTTTAAGAATCATAACTCGTAAAAAACCCTCATTTATCCTTGTAAAATATTTTACATCTCTTACAGAAATTGCAGGAATCTCTGCATAGGACAAGATATAATACCCTGTGTTGTTTTTCTTTATAGGGTAGGCAAGGCTTCTTTTACCCCATTTATTCACGCTTATTACTTTTCCACCCTTACTCACGATAAACTCATTAAACTTTCCTATCAATTCCTCCCTTTCTTCATCAGAAAGTGAAGGGGATAGTATATAAAGCATTTCATAATAACCCATCTATTACCTCCTTGTGGTCTTCTGCTTTGCCTTACAGCAAAGAAAGAGTTATTTCATTACATAAGAATTATACTTATTTTTTCTTTTTAATCAAGCCTGCGTATATCCTTCAGCCTATACAAGGTTAATTTTTAGAACATCCCTAAATTGTTTTTCCATATATACTTCATCTTCTTTTGTAAGGCCTCTTACTCCTTTTAATGGGATAAAAACTGTATATCCGCGCATTCTCGCATCTGCTGCTGTATAGTGCACGCAAATATTCATTGCGACACCAGTAATGTAAAGAGTATCCACCCCGAGCTTTTTTAACGTATCATCAAGATTCGTGTTATAAAATCCAGAATATGCCCTCTTTTTAATTACATAATCATCATAGCCTGGCTTTAGCTCATCAACAATTGCTGCACCTTTTGTTCCTTCAATACAATGGGGAGGCCACAATTCAAACTCCGGATCATCTTTTGAATGTGAATCACATA
>CAYONU010000069.1:2341-5235 GCA_964405445.1 uncultured Caldisericales bacterium
CTCTCCCTATAAAATTATGGAATGGGCTTATACAGCCCTGCATGGATTGGGAGGTAAGTAGAAAGTGCAGGTATAAGTGAAATAATGATTAATGCAAAAATGCTTGCAATAACATATGGTATTGCTTCTTTTGCTATTGGATCGAGATCACTCTTAATGAGGCTTGCCGCAGTGAATAGGTTTACACCTACTGGAGGTGTTGCTTGTCCTATAGCCAGGGCAGCAACAAAAATAACGCCATACCAGATAGGGTCGATATGATAGACTTTCAGGATAGGAATAAGAAGTGGCAGTACAAGATAGGAGATGGAAATTGCATCTAAAATCATACCGAGCCCAAGTAGTGTAACATCGATAAGAACTATAAATACCCATGGACTTTTAGCAACATTTACTATAAAGTGTGTTGCACTATCTACAACGCCAGACACAGTTGCGGTCCAAGCAAATATACCTGCAAATGCAACAATCGTCATGATAACGGAACTTGTAACGGAGGCTTCAATGAGAATCTCCATGAATGTGTGCCAGTCCAAAGTATGATATATAATAGTTGCAACAAATAGACTGTAAAATACAGCAACAACTGCTGCTTCAGTAGGTGTAAATATTCCTGCATATATACCACCAAGAATAATGACAGGTGCGAGTAAAGCCCAGATTGAATCCTTTGCTGCTATTAAAATTTCTTTTACACTGCCCCTCTCCGAGATACCTCTATAGTTTCGTTTTTTAGAAACTATAAATGCGGCTAAGACGCAGAACAGGCCCATAAGAATGCCAGGGATAATTCCAGCAGTGAAAAGTGCACTTACACTAGCAGATGTAATATCTCCATAAATAATGAATGCAATACTCGGAGGAATAATAATTGAAAGGTCTGCAGTAGATGCAACTGTCGCAGCAGCAAAATATTTGCTGTATCCCTGTCTTACCATAGGGATAATTAATATGAGTCCTACTGCAGCCGTTGTTGCAGGACCAGATCCGGAAATTGCACCCCAAAACATTGCAGTGAGCACGGCAACCATTGCAAGCCCGCCAGTTGCTCTTCCTACAAGAAGCTCAAGAAATTTAGCAATCTTTTCTGCAAGTTTCGCCTTCTCCATAACCATTCCTGCAAGTACGAAAAATGGTATAGCAAGCAAAGAAAAACTTGCTATACCTGCATAAAAGTTTCGTGCAAGCATTACAATACCTAATTTATATAAAATAATAACAAGAGCAGCAGTAAAACCTAAAGCAACAGCGATAGGAACACCAATTAAAAGTAGTATTATAAACAGTGTAAGTAGAAGAGCTGCAGGATGGTTCATTTCGCTGCCTCCTCAAGTTTTTGAAGTGATTTTCTATGTCCCCTTACAATTCTAATAAATACAAATACGGAGAAAATAGGAACGCCTATATAGTATAGCCACATTTGTATACCCAATGCAGGAGAGGTAGAATGATACATTGTCCATTCTTCATAAATTGTTCTCAACGTGAACCAATCTACTATCCCTACAAGAATGACTGAAAGGAAAAAATTTAGCCATACAACAAATTTCTTAACAGGCCTAGGAAATTTGTTAAACAGAGTAACCATACCAAGATGTGAGCCTCTTTCGAAAGCTATACCCATACCAATAACTGTAACCCACACAAAGAAGTTCACACCAAACTCCTCGGTGAATGCAATAGAATAATGAAATACATACCTTCCTAAAACATTCAAAAAGGCAATAGTTGCCATTGCAAAGAGCAGTAAACCCATAATGATTTCATCTATTTCAAAATGCCGTTTCTTTTTTTCCATCTTTTATGTAAGCTATTTACTTACCTGCTCGCCTCCCATTTCTTAACGAACAATAAATTAATTCAAAAAAGAGGAAGCCAGAGGCTTCCTCTTAAAGACAAATTGGGTTAGGTTAGCCACCCATATCTTTCTTTGCCTTATTAACCAGATCTTCTCCTACTTTTGGTACCCATTTATCAAAGACAGGTTTTGTTGCAGTTATAAAATCTTGTCTTTCTTTAGGTGTGAGGTTTGTAACTGTCATTCCTTGATCCTGTAAATATTTTACGTAGTCTTTGATTTTTGGTGTTTCACCAAAATGCCCTTCGAAATCTTTAAGTGCGCTGCCGTCATCAAGACCAAGCCTACATTTATCCTTTTCCCATCTTGCTGACTCAACTGCTGCTTCTTTAACCGCTTGTTGAATATCAGGTGGGAATGAATCCCATACCTTTTTATTCACAGCAACAATTACAGGGTCAACAAGGTAGTTCCAGCGAGTTACATATTTATGATACTGCCAAATTTTAACAGGGATAAGAACTCCCATTGGATTCTCCTGTCCGTCAACGACACCCTGTTGAAATGCTGTAACTGCATCTCCCCAGGACATACTTGTTGGATCTGCACCAAGCTGTCTAAAAATGTCCATAAAGATAGGCGAGCCAACTACTCTGATTTTTAAACCTTTTAGATCCGCTGGCTCTTTGATAGGGTGCTTGCTGTTCGTTACCTGTCTAAATCCATTCTCTGCCCAAGCAAGTCCTACAACCCCTTTTTTCTCCATTGCTGCAAAAACGGCTTTTCCTGCTTCACCATTTTCAATTGCATCTAAGTTTTTGTAGTTATTGATAAAGAAGGGGAGAGAAAATAGGTTGCATTCCGGAAGCACGGTGGACCAGTTAATTGTGGAGCCCCATGCAAAATCAATTACACCCTGTGACATAAGCTGGAATTCATTCGTCTGCTTACCTTTAAATAATTGTCCACCACAGTACACTTTGATGTTTACTTTTCCATCCGTATTTTTCTTTACCAAATCTGCAAACTTCTGTGCGCCCTCACCCCACCAGAATGTAGGGCCTACAACAACACTTAAGTTATACTCCGCTTTTGG
>CAYONU010000070.1:0-5131 GCA_964405445.1 uncultured Caldisericales bacterium
TTAACTTATGCAAATAATTTTTTGTGATGGGCGAAATTTTTTGTAGGTTATACAAATATACTTACAATAAACAATGGATCCTGAACTTTCGATGAAACCCAGAACCCATTGTTACATTTTGCTTACAATATTAGCTAAATCTAATATTATAAGCAAAAAAATTATATAAATATCCTACCTAATTGATACACAATTACTGCCATTGACCATCCTATAACAAGTGAGTAAGTTACTGAAAAAGCAGTCCATTTCCAGCTATTTGTTTCTCTGTAAATTACACCGATGCTTGCAATACAAGGAATGTATAAAAGACTCATTACCATAAAAGAATAAGCCGTAAGCGGCGTGAAGTATTTGGGAAGTACAGTCGGAAGAAGCTTCACTCCGCCAAAGAGCGTCCCCACTGTACCAACGACAGTTTCTTTTGCAATGATTCCGAAGAACAAAGCAACTGCTGCCTGCCAAAAGGGGAATCCTGCAGGTTTAAAAAGAGGAGCAAGAAACGTTCCAAGATGACCAATCCATGTACTTTGACTCGCATATGGAACAGACATTGGAAAAGTTGCAAGTAGCCACACCAAAACAACACCAGCAACAATAATAGTACCCGCTTTCTTGAGAAACTGCTCGGATCTTTCCCATGTATGAATTGACACACCCTTCAATGTAGGCATTCTGTAAGGGGGAAGTTCCATTACAAGGGGCGAAACAGAACCTTTAAGGCTCGGGATTGTTGATCTGAACAATTTGGCAGAGAGCACTGCAACAACCACACCAAGTGTATATAATGAAAATACAACAAGCCCTTGATTTGTCCTGAAAAAAATACCGGTAAACAGCAAATAAATAGGCAATCGTGCAGAGCAAGACATAAAAGGATTTATTAAAATTGTAAGTAGCCTATCTTTTTCAGAGGAGATTGTCCTCGTTGACATAATTGCAGGAACATTACAGCCAAAACCCAGAATCATAGGTATAAAAGATTTTCCCGGAAGACCAATTGCATGCATTGCTTTGTCCATAACGAATGCTGCTCTTGACATATAGCCGACATCTTCAAGGAATGATAGGAATAGAAATAAAATTATGATGTTTGGTAAAAAAACAAGGACAGTGCCAACTCCTCCAATAATACCATTACCTAAAAGTGAGCCAAGCCATGCAGGTGCAATATGCATTGTTATAAGTCCGCCGAGCCATCCAAAAAAGGTATCTATATAATCAGCAAAGATTCCTCCGACAGAAAATGTCAATTGGAATACAGCCCATAATACAAATGCAAAAATCGGAATCCCAAACCATTTGTTTGTAACAACTCTATCTATCTTATCTGAAACTGTAAGTCTCTCTTCCACTGTGGAGGTTTTGTTCACGCATTGATGAACAACACTTTCTATAAATCCGTATCTTTTTTCAATAATTTCTGTCTCAAGGTCATATCCGAAAGAGGATTCAAGTTGTGATGCTTCGTGCACAGCAATCTCTGCCGCTTTCCCATATCCAAGCCTCTTTGTTTCATCAATGATTGCCGTATCTCCTTCAAGAAGTTTTATAGCAAGTAACCTCATTGGGTAGGGTGAATTTATGCCCGAAAGCGATACTTCAACTTTCTCAATTGCATCTTCAATCTCTTTGCCGTAGTCAACCTTTAACGGTTTCACCTTTTTCTTCTTCACCTTAATAATTGTTTCTTTGAGTTCGTTAAGCCCAGTCCCCTTTGTTGCAGAGGTCATTACTACCGGTGTGCCAAGCAACTCTTCCATCTTCTCAGTATTTATTCTAATTTTCTTCTGTTTAAGAATATCTTCCATATTTAAGTCCAGGATTAAATTCGCACCAAGCTCAAGGAAAGAAACAAATAAGTAAAGATTCCTTTCAAGATTTGTAGAATCCGTTACAGAAACAACAACGTCTGGCTTTTCTTTTACTACATAATCCCTCGCTACTCTCTCATCGATTGAATAAGCAGTTAAACTATAAATTCCAGGTAGATCCGTAATAAGGAATTCGTAATCCTTATACTCTATCCTTCCTTCCTTTTTTTCAACCGTCACACCTGGCCAGTTCCCTACATGTGCATGCCCATGAGTTAAGGCATTGAAGATAGTGGACTTCCCCGAATTTGGGTTGCCAGCCAGAGCAACTCTTATTGTTTTAGTCTTTTTCAGTAATGCATTTGCCATAAAACACCTCCAATATTAATTTCTTAAGATAATTTTTTCACAAATATTCTTGTTGCCATCCCTCTCCCTAGCGCAATTCTTGTATCAGAAAGGGCTATGATTATGGGACCGTTGCCAGGGTTTGAAACAACTCTTACTTTTATTCCAGTATATACACCCATCTCCATAACTTTCTTGAGAAAGTTCATTCCTCCTCTCATTTCCACTATCTCAAATTCTTCACCTGTTTTTGCAAAAGCTAATGGCATCATATTCTCCGCACGATGATTTTTTTTGCTTCTTCCCTTCTTAAAGTCAGGTGATATCCAAGGATCGAGATATCAATTGGATCTCCAAGTGGTGCAACTTTCTCTACCTTTATAATAGTGCCTGGCACTGCTCCCATACCAAGCAATTTTCCTTTCAGCGTTCCTATACCTTTTTCAATCCGTATAACCCTTCCGCTTTCCCCTATTTTTAGTTCATTTAGGGTTAACTCCTTCGTTTTTTCCATAATGCCTCCTTTATATTCAATTTCTGGAAACTTCCCGGTATTAATGAAATATCTAAAATGCTCAATAAAATAAGGCTTGCTTTCTCCAGGGCACATTCGAGTAAATTCTATGAACTTAGTTAAAAGCTCAAGCGTACTTTTCGTTAGATCATGTTCTATTTTGTGCGCGTCTTTCTCAGCAATAACCTCGTTTACTCCAAGTATTTGGTGCAAGAATGCAAAAATTGTTTTATGTCTTTCATAGAGTTTCTTTGCTTCATTCAATCCCTCTTCTGTAAAACTTACATAACCATATTTCTCATGAACAATCAATCCCCTTGCTGATAATTCTTTTAGTGCGTTTACAGCGGAGGGTAATTTTACCCGTTTCTCTTTTGCAATGTCCTTTAACCTTACCACTCCTTTCTTCCGGTTGATAATAAAGATCCCCATTAAATAATCTTCAAGACTCTCACTCAGGGAACAAGTCATTTTTCTCACCTCCTCAATTTACAAACATTTGCCAAGGGGCAATTTGTACAAGAACGAGATTTTAGATTAGACATATAAACAAGCTTCCCCCTGGAAGACCAAAAGAACAAGGCTTTCAGCACCTTCTCTTTTGAAAGTCCTGTTTCTTTCATAAGTCTCTTTAAACTTATTACTTTTTCCTTCTTTGCTAATGCAAGCACTATTTCATACATCTTTTTCTCCTATTAGCTTAATCTAATTATATTAGCTTAATCTAATTATACACAAAATATTTTTCTTGTCAAGTACTTACTCAATCCTTCGCAGAAGTGCAAATATAGCATCTTTAATTTTTTAAGTAGCCAACAAGATGAGAAAAAATTTATCATTTTGCAAAAGGCGGTGTTTAGCATATAATCTGGTTATGAAAAGAAAAACAAAGAAAATTATTGTATTTATTATTGTATTATTCATCTTTATAGGCTTTGGTAGTAGCAAGGGAATGAGCAGAAGTATTTATATAAATAAAGCATATCATCTCTTGTTTGTTAAAGAGGGTAGCAGCTTCCAACAAATAGTACCCGTATGTATCGGAAAAGGCGAAAAAAGTAAAACGCCAACGGGGACATTTACAATTGTGAGTATCGTGCACAATCCTAATTGGTATTTCGAAGGAAGAACATACAAACCGTACATAGAGGATAAGAAAAATGGACTCGGTGTTTGTTGGATGGGACTTTCCATTTCAGGGTACGGTGTACATGGTACAAATGCACCTTTTTCACCGGGAAGAAATCTATCGCATGGATGTATAAGAATGAATAATACAGATATAGAAAAAGTCTCGGCAATCTCATTTTTAGGTGAGAAAGTAGAGATTAAAGATGGGGAAGATGATGCAATTGCAAAACACCTCAAAGCAGTTAATATGCTTTACAACATAGAAAATGTTCTAAAGGAGGGAAAATGAACAAAAGTAAAATTTTGGGCATTGCATTTTTTGTCATCGCGATAGGATTTGCAGTATGGCTTGTCTCAAGTAAAAATGCATTTAGCAATGCAGGAATTGCTATGGGCTTTATTATTCTCGTGGTCCTTCCTGCACTAATTGGTGCTTATGTATTTATCAACGGCAGTAAAGAAGAAAAAGAAATGAATAAAGTAGATATCGAGCAAAAAATATTAAATGCAGTAGAAACAAGAGGCACTGTAAATGTAAATGAACTTATTGTAGAAACAAATCTTACAAGGGACACATTCAGGAATTACCTCGAGGAACTCGTAGGGAAAGGGCTTTTCACAGGGTATGTAGACTGGAAAGGTGGAAAGCTCGTTTCAAAAGATGCATCAAAGATGAATATGCACAAATGCCCAAATTGCGGAGCACCTCTCGAGCTTGCAGGTAAAGGTGTCGTGAGATGCCCATACTGCGGCACAGAGATCTTCTTAAAATAACTTATGGAGGCTTAAATGATTATTGCGTATAAAGGAAAAATACCGAAAATAGCCAAAGACGTTTTTATCGCTGAAACAGCAGTAGTTATTGGAGATGTTACAATCGACAAAGGAGCGAATATCTGGTATGGTGCTGTGATACGCGGAGACATTGCACCAATTTATGTTGGTAAAAATACGAACATACAGGACAATGCAGTTCTTCATGTAGACATAGATGTTCCTTGTATTATAAAAGAATATGTAACAGTTGGGCATAGTGCAGTTGTTCATAGTGCTACAGTAGAAGATAACTGTCTCATCGGTATGGGAGCAACAGTACTTACAGGTGCTCACATTGGAAGGGAATCTATCATCGGCGCAAACGCGTTAGTTACAGAGCATAAAAAAATACCAGAGAAAAGTCTTGCAGTTGGTGTCCCTGCAAAGGTTGTGCGTTTCCTTACGATAGAAGAGAGAAAATCTATACATAAAAATGCCTTACACTATGCAGCACTTGCAAAAGATTATATGAAAAAATAATCCTTCAGATTTAGAGTAACTTAGATCT
>CAYONU010000071.1:0-4965 GCA_964405445.1 uncultured Caldisericales bacterium
AGGAGGTGTATATGGATGTAAACAAAATTCTTTTGGAAAAAGAGGGAAATAAACTCTTTTTACTTGGGAATGAAGCAGCAGTGCGAGGGGCATTAGAAGGAGGTGTATCGTTTGCCTCCACGTACCCAGGAACTCCCTCTTCGGAAATCGGTGATGTATTTTCAAAATTAGCTAAAAAGGCAGGGGTTTACTTTGAATTCTCTACAAATGAAAAGGTTGCCCTCGAAGGCTCTGCTGCAGCTTCTGCAACAGGGTTACGTTCCTTTGTTTTTATGAAGCACGTCGGTTTGAATGTCGCGGCAGATTCTTTTATGAGCACAGCATACCTCGGCGTTAACGGCGGGATGATTATTCTTACAGCTGATGATCCTTTTATGTATTCTTCACAAAATGAGCAGGATAACAGGATTTATGCACGGCTTGCAGGTGTACCCTTGCTGGAGCCGTCAGATCCCCAAGAAGTAAAAGATCTTATGCGGTTTGGCTTGGAGCTTTCAGAACAAGTGAAGCTGCCTGTTCTAATGCGTACTACAACACGTGTTTCTCATATGCGAGGAATCGTAAAGCTTGGAAAAATTCAGCATTCTAAAGGCAAAGGATTCTTTAAAAAGAACCCTAATGCTTACGTTCCCGTACCTGCAAATGCGAGAAGAATGCACAAGGAAATGAGAGAAAAGCTTGAAAAAGCAGAAGAAATAGCAAATACTACCGGGATAAACAAACCATATGATTTTGGCAACGAACTGGGCATTATTACAAGTGGAGGCGCATTTAATTATGTAATGGATGTTGTAAATGAAAATAACATTCCTGCAAAGGTGTTAAAACTTACGCTTACGTACCCTTTCCCCGAAGCAATAGTAAAAGATTTTATTTCGAAAGTAAGTAAAGTACTTATTGTGGAAGAAGTGGAACCTGTAATGGAACAGGAAGTTCTGGCAATTACAGGAAGATATAAAATTCCCGTTGAGATCCACGGGAAATTGGATAGCACCTTACCACGCATCTACGAGTATACGCCGGATATTGTAAGAGAAGGTATAGAAAGAGTTATTGCACATAAAATAGAGAAAAGAAAGTATTTTGAAACAAATGTAACTTTGCCTGTAAGGCCCCCGATTCTCTGCCCGGGTTGTCCTCATCGTGCAACGTACTTTGCCGTAAAGGAAACAGTTAAAAAATTAAACTTGAAAAATGTCATCTTTCCAACAGATATCGGATGCTATACATTAGGTATCCAGCCACCATATGAAATGGCAGATTATCTTCTTTCTATGGGGTCAAGTATCGGCACCGGCGCAGGCTTTTCTCATACAACAAACCAGAAGGTCGTAAGCTTTATCGGTGATTCTACATTTTTTCACGCAGGTCTTCCGGGACTTGTTAATGCAGTACATAATAAGGCAAATCTCTTAATTGTTATAATGGACAACAGAACAACTGCTATGACTGGCAGGCAACCAAGTCCTTCCGAGCCTATCAATGGAATGGGGGAGGAAGCCCCAGAAATTTCCATTGAAAGTGTAGTAAAAGGTATTGGTGTGAAATTTGTAGAAACAGTTGACCCATATAACCTTAAAAGAGCGGAAGGCGTTTTTGAAAAAGCACTTAAAGAAGAAGGCGTCTCTGTTGTCATTTCAAAGCATCCCTGTGCATTGATAACAGATACTGAAAAGAGAAAAAGAAATTTCTGGATGACATTTACAGTAAATCAGGAAAAATGCACAAAATGTATGGTATGCATAAATGAATGGACCTGTCCTGCTTTTTATGTAGAAAAAGACGGTACGGTACATATTGATCCGTTAATCTGTGATGGATGTGGAGTATGCACACAGATATGCCCGGAACATGCAATCGAGGTGAGAAAATGAAAACATACAAAATCCATCTTGCTGGTGTAGGAGGGCAAGGCGCAATAAAGACTTCCACAATTATCGGTGAAGCTGCCATGAAAAAGGGGATCAATGTAGTAATGAGTGAGCTGCACGGGATGGCACAGCGTGGCGGCGTCGTAACAACTGAAATAAAGATTGGCAGTGCATATAGTCCTCTTATAGAAAAAGGTGATGCAGACTTAATCATAGGGTTTGAGCCAGCAGAAGTTCTCCGTTCAATAGAAAAGGCAAGTGATAAAACATTCGTTATAATGAACTCTGCACGTATCGTGCCCTTTACTGTTTCTTTGGGTATATCTAATTATCCGGATGTTTCTGTTCTCATAGAAGAAGCAAAGAGCAAGTTGAAGCATCTCTATGTACTTAATGCAGAGAAACTTGCAAAAGATGCAGGGAATGTAATGTCGTTAAATATGGTTCTTCTTGGTGGGGCAGTTGCTACTACTAACTTTCCTTTAGGTAGGGAGGAGATTATCCAATCTATGAAAGAAAATTTACCTCCGAAAACCATTGATATAAATTTAAAGGCATTTAACCTTGGTTTTGAAAAAATAAAAAGTATGTAAAGATCAGATTAACAAGTGCATATGGTTCATATTTGCTATGTATTGACAAAAAATATTATTTGCATATAATATAATTGAGAATGAGAATCATTTTCAAAAAGGTGAGAAATGAGAAATGGATTTAGAAAAACAAGGCCAAGAGAAGTAGTCCTCTCTGTTTTAAAAGGCAGGGATGGACATCTCACTGCAGAGCAAATATACGATATCGCAAGGGAGATTTATCCTGAGATTGGTTTTTCTTCTGTTTATAGGACCCTAAAGTTGTTTGAAGATCAAGGCATTGTGGAAGCACTTGATATAAGAGGTATGAAGAGACGTTTTCAATTGAAAAAGCAAGCGTATCCTTCTGTACAGATCCATTTGGTTTGTACAGATCGTAATGAAATAATGGATTTACCGGATGGAGATGAAACATTTGATAAATGTATAGAAAAGTTTAAAGAGGTTCTTAGAGAAAAATATGCTTTCGATACGTCTGTTTTCGATGTAAAAATATTTGGTAGATATAATCAGCAAAAAAAGGAGGTGATGAGTATGCCATTTGGTGATGGAACAGGACCGTTAGGTCAAGGACCAATGACCGGCAGAAGAGGTGGTGGCCGTGGTAGAGGTATGGGCCGTGGCATAGGCAGAGGTAGAGGTATAGGTATAAACAGAGGTGTTACGCCTCCCCCGGTACCTACGAACGTTAATCCTACTAATACAACATTGACTAAAGAAGAGGAAGACTTAGCAAATAAAGTATACAACCTTTTACCAAAAATAGATTGTGGAAGTTGTGGTTATCCTACCTGCTATGATTGTGCACGGGCTATCGTAAAAGGTGAAGCACCCTATAATGCATGCAAAGTGCTAAGACCTGATCAACAAGAAAAAATTAGAGAAATTTTACAAGAAAGGAGGTGAGAAATATGCCAGGTGGTGATGGAACAGGACCGTTAGGTCAAGGACCAATGACCGGCAGAGGATTAGGTTATTGTGCAGGTTACGCTGCTCCAGGTTTTGCAGCAGGCGGAAGGCTTGGTTTGGGTTTAGGATTTAGAGGAGGCTTTGGTTGGCGTTATCCTTATTATGGTTATTACGGACGCCCATGGTTTGGCAGAGGCTGGTGGTACAGAGGATACTATCCTACATACAATGCTACTGCTAACCCTTATTACAGTTATCCTTATGCTTACAGTACAGGGACTATAGCAACAGATGAAGTTACAACACTAAAAAATACCTTAAGCCAGATATCTGATACACTTAATGGAATAAGTCAAAGGATATCAGAGTTAGAAAAAAATAAACAAGGAGGTACTTGATGATTATCTGTATATCTTCAAATGGTAACACACTTGATGCAATAGTAAGTCCAATCTTTGGAAGATGTCCATACTATATCTTTTACGATTTGGATAAGGATACTTATGAAGCAGTATCTAATCCCTCCCTAATGGCTGGAGGCGGCGCTGGTGTCCAAGCAGCGCAGTTTATTGTTAACAAAGGTGCTAAAGCGATAATTAGTGGAAATGTAGGTCCAAATGCTGCAAGTGTACTGCAAGGTGCTGGTGTAGAAATGTTCATAGGAGAACCGGTTTCCGTAAGAGAGGCAGTAGATAAATTTAAGAGAGAGGAACTGCATAGAACAGGTGTTACCGCTCAAGCAGGATATGGAACAACAAGAGGACTAAATCAACAAGCTCCTTCTCAAACGAACCCTGACCTTGGAAAGGATTTAGCAGAAATAAAGGATAGCTTAAAAAAGTTATCCGAAGAGACAAAAGAGTTGGCAGAAAGATTGGAGAGATTAGAGAAGAAGTGAAACTTACTACTCTCTATGACAATGTTTCTATGGAGCCTCAATCCCTAATAGAGGATTGGGGCTTCTCTTTGCATATCGAAAACGGTAATTGTTCTATACTTTTTGATACCGGCGCTGATGGAGATATATTATTGCATAACATGAAAGCACTTTCTCTGCACTGCCCTGATAAAATTTTCATTTCTCATCTTCATTACGATCATATAGGAGGGCTTGATGTTGTATTAAAGAATACAAAAAAGAATACTACAGTATACTATCCTTATCCTGCTTGTAATAATTTTAAAGAAGAAGCAAATGTTACTTACAGAGTAATCAGACATACTACTGAAATTTGTCCTAACATTTATTCTACAGGTGCTTTGAATTTTCATTCTATTATCAATGAACAATCACTTATACTAAAAGAACCGTACGGCCTTATTCTCATCGTAGGTTGTTCTCATTCCGGAATACAAAATATTGTAGATTTCGCCACAGACAAGTTCAAAAGTAATGTCTTCTTCCTCATAGGAGGTTTTCATTTAATTGGAAAGAACGGATGGGTAGTACAAAGAATTGCAAGAGCTCTTCTTCAAAAAGTACACTATATTGCTCCTTCCCATTGTACGGGAGAACCTGCAAAAAGAATTTTTAAAGATCTGTTCAAAGAACGCTTCATAAAGAATGGCGTAGGACAAAAAATAGAGATAAA
>CAYONU010000072.1:0-4920 GCA_964405445.1 uncultured Caldisericales bacterium
GATATGACAAGTGCACCAAAGTCATGTACTGCACCTGCGAATATTGTTCCTAACGTAACCCAGAGGAACGCTGGCAACCAACCCCAGATAATAGCAAGCGAAGGTCCTACAATGGGTCCTAAGCCTGCAATGGATGTAAAATGGTGCCCCCATACTACCCATTTGTTTGTAGGCACATAGTCAACACCATCTTCCATTGTATGTGCACAAGTAATCTTCTTATCATCAAGCTTATAGATCCTCTTTGCAATAAAACCACCATAAATCTTATACATCACAAGAAACCAGACTAAAGCAACAATAAACATCAAAAAACCCATAATTTCATCTCCCTTCCTTAGATTTTAAAAAATTTTTTAAAGCCTTTAATAAAAACATAAAACTATACTTCCTCTTTTAGACCATACCCTAAAAACTTCTCAACAATAATTTTCTTACCTGTTTTCTTTACTTCATCACCTCCTTAACTTATAAATACATTCTTTACTAATTTTAAGTATAATATATATAGAAAACCTAAGTCAATAGTTTTGACACAACTGCATAAAAAAGATAGTTAAAAGTAAAAAAATCGAGGTTAAGTGCGGAAAATTTTCTCTCTGAATTCCTTTTCTCTGTGCGAGGAGAGCGGGACCCTATCGCCGTTTTCCATTTCAATAAGATATTTACCTTTAAACCAAGGAATGAGTTTTTTGGCTTTATTCACATTGATGAGATAGCTTTTGTGTACTCTAAAGAAATGTGATTTTTTTAGCCTGTCTTCTGCTGACTGAAGTGTAATACTCCTACAACACATATCACCTTCATTTGTTTTTACAAAAACTTTTTCTCTCTTTGTATAGAGGTATAAAACATCCTGCGGTTTCAAAAGGAAAAGCTCGTTTTTCATTTCTCCAATAATAAAATTAAGTGAAGGTTTTCCCTTTCTCTTAATTTCTTCCCTTATTTTATTTATCATATCAACGAACCGTTTTTCGTCTATTGGCTTTACAAGATAATCAAGCGCATTTAAGTCAAACGCTTTCACAGCATAATCAGAATAAGCTGTAATAAAAACAACGCGTGGCGCATCTTTTATATTTTTCAGCGCTTCTGCAAGCTGTATTCCATTAAAACCTGGCATATCGATATCAAAGAACACAACATCCGGATTTTTAGATAGAATAATACTCAGCGCGTCAAATGCATTATCGCATTCACCAATTACTTCAAAATCTTTGAAATGACTCAGGAGAAACTTTACTTCTTCACGTGCAGGTTCTTCGTCGTCAACGACAATTGCTCTAACAGCCATTTTCTCACCTCCTCTATGGGTATACCGATAATTACTTTTGTACCTCTTCCTACAGAACTTTTAATCTTAAAATAATAATTTTTGCCGTATAGATTCTTCAGCCTGTCAATAACATTTCTTATACCAATGGACCCATCAACCCTATACTGGATAATTTCATCTAATCTCTCCTTTGGGATACCTCTTCCTGTATCTTCAATAATAATATATAGCATATTGAGTTTTGTGTATGCAGTTATTGTAAGTTTAAGCCTATTAATAGACGAAGAAAAACCATGCTTTACAGCATTTTCTACAATAGGCTGCACGATAAGAGAAGGAATTTTTATTTTAAGTACCTCAGGGCTTATTTTAAATTCAGTATCAAGCTTATCGCCAAAACGTGCTTTCTCAATCTTCAAATAAGAGCGCACAAGTCCTATTTCATTAGACAATTCTACAAAATTTGAATGTCTATCCATCGTCTCTCTCAAAAGAAAACTCAGCTGATATAGAAGGTCTCGTGCTTTTGCAGGGTCTCTCCTTATAACGTATCCTATCGTGTTCAATGCATTAAATAAAAAATGTGGATTGATACGCGCCTGTAACACTTTTAAATGCAGATTCATTCTCAGTTCTTTTTCATTTTCTATCTCGTGAAGTTCAATTTGAGATACAAGGATCGCAGCAAGGCCTTTGGCAAGCTGTACATCAAGTGGCGTCACTGCATTTGTTCTTGTCCTGTATAATTTTAAAGTACCAAATACTTCTCCTTCAGATGTTTTCAAGGGAACTACAATACCTGATGCAATAGGGCAATCTGGGAAATCACATCCGACATCTTTCTTCGTCCGTAAAAACATTGTTTTTCCAGTCTTTATTGCCTCTCTTGTAGAGCGCGTGCGCATTGGACCCCCCACTTTATGATGGTCATCACCTGCACCTGAAAACGCAAGTATCTTTTTCGTATCTGTAATTGCGACAGCGTCAAGATTCGTGTTCTTAAGTATAATTCTTACTGCTACACTTGCAGTTTCCTCTGATAAACCTTTACTTAAAATAGGAAGAGTTTTCTCAGTAATTTTGAGCACTTTCTCTGCTGTAATTGCACTGACCTTTTCTTTCTCCCCTATCGAAACTTGGATAACAAGGAGAAATAAACCAACGCCTAAAGCATTAGCAAGAATCATAGGGCCAGAAATAATTTTTACAAGTGCTAAAGCCTTTGGAAACGGTTTTGCCATAAGAAGAACAAGGCTCATATGCCCTGCCTCTGCAATAGCCGTAAATATAATGCCAGGTAGAACAGAAAAAAATTCTCCTCTTCTTACTTCATACAAGAGACCTGCTACTGTACCATTTGTAATCGTTGCAAGTGCACAGGGTACCGCCGTAAAACCACCTATAGATAATCTATGCGCTCCGCCCATAAAACCTGCGATAAGCCCTACAAGTGGTCCTCCAAACAGCCCTCCACTTATAGCACCTACATCCCGAATATTTGCAATTGCGCCATTTACATCTGAGCCAAAATACGTACCTAACATAGAAATCCCTCCAAAGAAAAGGCCTAATATTAATTGCTTTCTTACAGAGTTCTCAAGGTTAAATAAAATTTTTACCACAGGTGTCTGAGTAAGCACAAACCCCACAGTTACAATTAAAGAGAGACCAACTGCAAGAGTTACATAAATACCAAATATCCCTAATTTAGAGAGATAGAAAATCCCTGTCATTAAATCTAAAAGCCTCCTTTGTTATTTTTATCTTTTCAGTATAATTATACTATGTTAAACGAAAAACTGGAAATTTCTAAAAATGTGATTTATAAATTTATATTTGGAATAATCAAAACAAACTGCTATATAGTTAAAAATAATGATGATATTATCATAATTGACCCATCCGCTGCAAATGAAAAAGAGCAGAAGAAATTCATAGATTTTTTGAGATCGCTCAACGGAAATGTACTCTATATTATAAACACACATGGACATTTTGACCACATCGCAGGAAATGCCGCTATAAAAAGGACTTTCCCGGATGCAAAAATACTAATACATAGAGCAGATAGAGAAAAACTTACTTCTTCTGAAAAAAATGGTTCAAAGAAGTTTGGACTCCAAATTATTTCCCCTGACAGTGATAGAGAGCTGGAAGATAAAGATAAAATATATTTTGGCAATACCTGCCTTTATGTTATTCATACACCAGGGCATACAAAAGGAAGCATATGTTTAAAAGGCAAAGGATTTATCTTTACCGGAGATACTCTCTTTGCAGGCACAGTAGGCACAGCAAAAGAATGCAAGAATGCATTTGATGAAATGATAAGAGTTATCAGAGAAAAAATTCTAACACTAAAAGAGGATTATATCATTTTACCAGGCCATATGGAGGATAGTACCATAAAAGAGGAAAAAACAAGAAATCCATTTTTAATCACTTATTAATTTTACCAGACTCTTCTTCTGAATGCTCTCTCTCCAAAATTGTCCAGATCCACTACTTTTACCTGTTTGTCTTTGTGTTTTTCTTTAAGTTGACGTATTGTTTTTTTAAAATTACTTGTAACGATTACTCTCACATTATAGTATGGACTTATACGCCAATAAAGATATGATTCTACAGGAGGATTAAAATCCTTACTACAGACTAAATAAATATTTTTGATGTGTGTTTCTTTGAGATACTGTTCAATTCCCAATAAATCTGTAATGCCAATCTCTTTTCTAAAACCAATGAATACTTCTTCTGTGTACTTTTTACTCATTTTTGCATGAATCTTTTGATCTATAATACCTGGTAAGCCACATACTTAGTCCATCAAGGCCAGGGAAAAGCACTCTTTCATGAATATTCGACTGGTCAAGTTTATCTCTTATTTCCCATTTTATCTCTTTAGGAATAATAACTCTTTTAAACAATTCTGGATGTATTTTTAGTATCTCTTCTAAATGCAGTTCTGGCGAAGAAGTAACAGAATGCAATGCAAACTGGTTTATAATACGTTCATCCATTGACGGAGGTTCAAAAAATAGTGCAAATTTTCCGCTCATCTTTGGCAAATCATCCAGCTTTGAATAGATCTTACCAAGCATTACAGTGGTAAAAATATCTGCATTTTCTTCCCTAAGCAGTCTTTTAAATCGCTCTGGAAGGAATTTGTGCATTTCTATGTAATCGACGCACCAGATAACACCATCACTGTTATATTTATCAATATTGCTTGTTGCGAAGTGCATTGCCACAAGAGGTGAATACGTCCAATCCAAAAGGCGAGTAGGCAAGCCGTGATGCCGTGCAATGGAAAGCCAGGACCAAATAGAATGTGCTGAAGGATCTACTCCTGTATATTTTATAAAATTTCGTACAAGGTGTGATTCCAACTGCCAGTATTTCCCACCCAACCTCATAAGGACAGTATCTAAAGGATAATCTTTATCAGAAAGGCCTCTATATACATAATTTGAGCGAAATCTACCAATACTTGCAAGTGTTCGCGATTCGCTATAAAGGATATCCATAATTTCTTTCCAGGAGTGTATCACATACTCATTCATACAAACATTTTACAAAATTCCTTATAAATTGCAACGCGCAAGTTTATAAACTTCTGCGTTCATATACAAATCGGTTTAAAACAC
>CAYONU010000073.1:0-4792 GCA_964405445.1 uncultured Caldisericales bacterium
GCCACTTATCCGGGCTCAATAATGCATTTAATAGCCCTATTGACAGGATAGTTATTCTAAATATAATTGTTATGTTATGAAATGCAGATCCGAATAGGTTATTACATATATTATACGAGGAGGGAATAATGGAACTTCTAAAAATGACTACCAAAGAAGCTAAGGAGTATTTACAAAGAAAGAAAACCGTTATCATACCTGTTGGTGCAACTGAAGAGCATTCTGACGCACTTCCCCTGGGCACTGATACTTTTACGGCCGAAAGCATCGCAATTGAAGTAGGAAAGAGGACAGAAACAGTTGTAGCACCTGTAATTAGTGTAGGAAATTGCTATTCGGTTACTTATGCTTTTTCCGGAACACTTTCCCTATCTCCTACGACACTTACTCTAGTTGTTGAGGATTACCTTAAATCATTATATAAGGATGGCTTCAGAAACTTTTTATTTGTAAACGGCCACGGGGGGAACATTGCTCCAATTAGATGCGCCATAGATACTGTTTCCCCTATATTCAAGGAATCTCATTTTGCAGTAGGGTCCTGGTGGCTCTTCAAGGAGTTAAAAGACCTGTACGACAACGCAGGGCATGCGGGAAGAGGGGAAGTTTCCATTATACTTTACCTGTATCCATCGCTCGTGCATAAAAATCTTCTTACAGAAGAAAAAAGAGAGCTTCCGCCATATTACGTTTCTCTGGATCTTGTAAGGGATGAAATTACACAAACAGGCATCATAAATGATACGCAGAAAGGAAGCATCGAGCTTGGCAAAAAGCTTTTTGAAAAATCCATCGAAGTTTACATAAAAATATTAAAGAAAATGGAGCATTAATTTTTACCTCCGCACGATTTCTATATAAGTCCTTCTTTCCCTTGGCCCATCAAACTCACAAAAGAATATACCTTGCCAGGCACCTAATACAATCTGCCCGCCTTGAATAATGAATGTCCTGTCTGATCCTATGACGGACGCTTTTATATGTGCTGCTGCGTTCCCTTCGAGATGTGTATATGCACCATTCCAGGGCACAAGTTTATCAAGTGTACGGATGATATCACTTTTTACAGAAGGATCTGCATTTTCGTTCACAGTGATTGCAGCAGTCGTATGAGGCACATAAACAGTACATAAACCATTAGCTACTTTACTTTCTTTTACGATTCTCCTCACTTCATTCGTAATATCAACAATTTCAGTATGCTGAGTCGTTTCTATACTAATTTTCCACATATTCCTTTTTATACAATAATATTTTATTCCTGCCAGTGTTTTTTGCAACGTATGTTGCTATATCCACTGACTTAATGATATCCTTTGCAGTGTTGCCATCCGTAGGGAATTCCGAAACACCTCCACTCACCGTAAGTCTCCCATTAGGTTGCTTTTCCTCTCCCGGAAACTCCGTCTTCTCTACTTCTTTTCTGATTCTTTCTGCATACCTGTAAGCACCTTCACTGCCAGTTTCCGGCAAAATAACAATGAATTCTTCCCCGCCAAAGCGAGCAGCCATATCCGAATTTCTCCTATTTTCCAAAAGGATTTCTCCTATCTTTTCTAAAGCAACATTCCCCATATCGTGCCCGTTATTGTCATTATACTCCTTAAAGAAGTCTATATCAAACATAACGAGAGAAAAAACTCTCTTGTATCTTAACGCCCTGTTTACTTCGCTATCCAACCTTGCCCTAAAAGCTCTGTAATTTGCCAAACCTGTAAGCTCATCTCTCAATGCAGCCTTCTTCATCTGCTCATACAGCAGAGCATTTTCTATCGCAATTCCTGTTTCACTCGCTATTGCCTCTAAAACTTTTTTGCTTTCTTCTGTAAACTTACCCTTTACTGAACTTTCCGCATCAATAACACCAATGACTTTCCCTTTTATTTCCAGGGGCACGACAATCTCTGACTTTATTCCCGGTGCTGCTTCAATGTAGCGTTCATCCCTTTCAACGTCGTTCACTATAATTGCTTTACCAGTCTTTGCTGCCGTGCCTGTAATACCTTCCCCTTTTTCGACACTTGCTTTAAAATTCTTCTGCACCTCCTCCGGATACCCTTTTGAGGCTTGTTTTATACGAAGGTATCCATCTTTATCTTTTAATAGGATCGCCACATGTTCAAAATAAAAACTTTTCTTAATAAGACCTACAACAATAGGAAGTAGATCGGATAGTTCTATAGTCTTACTGAACTCTCTTCCCAATTGATATAGGAGACTCAACTTTTCTAACTGCCCCTTCGCTTGTTCATAGAGTTTATTATTAAGCATTGCAGTACCTGTAATGGATGATAATATTTCCACACTCTTCACGTCTATTTCATCAAAAGCGTTGAGCTCTGTACTCTCAAAATTAAGTACTCCTAATAAAGAGCCGGATGCAATAATTGGAGTTGCAATTTCTGATTTAGCTTCTGGTACGGCAGGAATGTAGCGCTTATCCTTAGAAATATCCCTTACTAAAATAGTCCTTTTTTGCTTTGCTGCCGTGCCTGTAATACCTTCCCCTTTTTCGATATCTAAAGATAATGCTTTCACTACTTCCTCCGGATACCCAATACCTGCCATGATGTGAAGCTTACCATCTTCTTTAAGAAACACTGCGCCATTATAGAAACCAAAACCTTCCTGCGCAATTAAAAGTACGCTTAAAAGAAAATCTTTAAGTGAAAAATTCTGTTGGAGCTTCATTGTTATTTCCTCAATCATTTTTAATTGTTTCATTTTTTATTTTCCTCCGTAACTCCACGCACCTTTACTGAGTGTTTGGACATAAAAAGTAAGTGATATACTCATACCTCTGGCTTTCCTGCCTGTTTCGGAAATACCGCCAGCAGATAAATTCTCTGGTACTACAAAATATTTATATTTTTCAAGATAACTCAAAAATTTTATCAGGCTATCAAAGCTACCGCTTATTGACATATTAACCGGCAGTCCCTTTATCGGAGGTACTGTATCTGCAACTTTTTGAAGCCCTCCAAAACCTATGCTGTTTATTGAAATACCGTACGCACTTGCAATTGTTGCGAAATCTTTAAGGAAATAGAGCAGACTTGTGTCATCAAAAAATTTGTCTTTTAATCCACTCATTTCTTGCACAACTTTTTCATTTTCTCTTTCTATGTCAACTGCTACTGCGGCATTCGCCGTTTTCTGCTTAAGTACAACAGTCTCTTTGTTGAGAATCTTCATATTGCCTATAAAGAGATATGTTTTGTAACCGAAGAAACCTGCAACAAGAACCATCTCAACAATCGCAACTGTAAAGAAGATACCAAGTTTATTTATTCTTTTATTTTTTGCCATTTGATACTCCTCTTACTGCCGCAGTCATTTGAAAGCTAACGCTACCTTTGCCACTTTTACTCATAGAGAGAATGGTAGCCCCTTTTATATATTTTGCCGTAGCGAGGTTTTCTTCAAAGTCCAGCACATTCCTGTAGGAGCTGCCTGTTCCACTCATACGGATAGCCCCACTCCCACCTACCGAAATGGAAGCAACGTGCAAACCGTCAGGCTGTTTTGCTCTCAATTCTATGAGAAGTGCCGAAGTAATCACTCTGTTTTCCGCTGTCTTTATTGCAACCTGATAGAGGCTAAGCTCTTTCTTTGAATTAGCCAATTCGCTCTTGAGTTTGTTAGTATCTTCTGCTGCTTTGGAGAGCTGTTGAATCTTTGTTTCCGTATTTTTCACATTTGTTTCAACTTTATTGAGCATTCCATTTACATAAGGGTATGCATAGTACCCCCCGCCATTAATAATTGCAAGGAGGATAATCATAACAATAATCTTTATTGATGTGGATTGCTTCTCTCGGAGTATATGCTTTGAGATATCACAGAACAGCGGATTATCCTTTTTGTCCAGAGAAAGTAATGCAAGGCCCAAAGCAGCTATAAAATTAACCCCCCTTTCCCCTTGCAGAGCAAGATAATCCTCTTCTCTGTTGCACTCCAATTTCTCAAGAAGATTCGGAATAATAATAGGGTAAGGGAGACGACTCGAAAGGAGTTCAAGCATTTTAGAAGATCCGTCTGTTTGCGTTACAAGGAATACTTCTTTAACTGCTATGTGCACATTTCTCGTTGCATATGTGAGAGTGGTAAGAATATTCCCTGTCCAGGCACTCTGCGATGATGAATCATCTCCTAATAAACTACTTGTACCAATATCCTGTATGTACACAAAGAGCAGTTTTTTCCCTTTGGAAATAATGAGCCTGGTCGTCTCTGCATCAACATTTAGAATAGCAACGGGAGACTCTTCATTATATAACGTATATACTGATTCTGCCAATGCAAAATCATTCGGTATCACTCCATACGTTTTTACACCAGCACTTCTTATGAATTTCAATGTTTTAAATAATTTTTCTTCTTTTACTCCAGCCCAAACAATATCAAATTTATCTTTCTCTTTATTTGTTGTGCTGAACCCAATAGATACATTGCTGCGCCCAAATATTGCATAATCTTTAATCTCCGATTCAATGAGCTTAAAGATCTCTTCTTTTTTTATAGGTGGCACTGTTTTTGTCCTTACTACAATATCGCTATCAGCCATTGAAATAAATGCTCTCCTTAAAAATTTCTCTTTGACCAATGTTGTTTTTATAGTATGTGAAAGCTTTTTCTGCTCCTTAGGGGAGTTTTCCTTAGGCAAAGGTACCTCAAGGATTTTATCAATAGAAACCTTATCCTTTTCCCTTTCTATCTCTAACACACGTAAAAAATTGTTGCTTATACTTATCCCTACTGCTTTTCCTTCTTGCATAATTTTATTTTAACC
>CAYONU010000074.1:0-4737 GCA_964405445.1 uncultured Caldisericales bacterium
AATTCAGTTTCCGCCAAATTCTATATTTTAAATAAAAACATCTGAAGTACAGCATATTGAAAAAAATGAAAAAGGTGTTAGAATTTCATAAATGGTTTGGGGTGCTGAAAGCATTATGCAAGTAGGCTGAGAGGAGTGTATCTTCAACCCACTGAACCTGATGTAGGTAATCCTACCGTAGGGAGGCATTGTGAGTAATTATAAAGGTAATTTTACAAAGTTGATATTAAGCAAGGTGCTGGAGCTTGTCGTGCCTGTGCTATTCTTGATAATATTTTTCTATTTTCCTCTATTTAATATCACAAAAACTGCATTTGTCTCTCACTCTCGTTTTACCCTGAGTAATTTCTTGCAGATATTCAAAAGTGCCTACACATTAAAGGTACTATCTTTCACGTTCAAAGAAGCATTTATCAGTGCATTATTTACATTATTGATAGGTTTTCCAGGAGCTTATATCATTTCACACTACAATTTTAAAGGCAAAGCATTTTTTGTTTCTCTTACAACAGTGCCGTTCGTTCTTCCTTCTGTGCTTGTTGCGTTAGGGTTTATCATTCTATTTGGCAACAATGGTATAGTAAATCATTTACTGATGTATTTGTTTCATTTGCCGCATCCATTGCATCTTCTGTATTCATTTACCGGAATTATATTAGTTCATGCGTTTTATAACTTCCCTATCGTGGTACGAATTATTGGTGCAGATTGGGAAGGTCTATCGGACGAGTACAAATTTGCTGCAGAAAGCTTAGGTGCAAATAGCCTTACTGTATTTTTTAGAGTAACTGTCCCTCTGCTTTTACCTGCAATTATTGCAAGCTTTTCACTTGTTTTTATATTCTGTTTTTTGAGTTTTGTTATCATTCTTACAATTGGTGGTGCAAGGTTTGCTACAATAGAAGTATCAATCTATACATATTACAATATGTTTTCCGATTTTAAAATGGGCAGCGCCCTTGCATTATTCCAAGCCATATTTTCACTGCTATTTATGTACATATATTTATGGAGCGGCAATATGATAAAAAAGAGTGCTTTAAGAAGGGGAATAGCAAAAAAACAAAACATCGCGTTGAACAAAAGGACTCTGTCGTTATCCGTTATTTATTTTTCCTTTATTACACTTCTCATCATTGCACCTATTGCAGTTATTCTCATTTCTGCCTTCACCGGCCCATTATCAAACAATTTTACCCTTTCAAACTTCGCAGCACTTTTCAGCAATAAGTACACTTATATTACGGGTGTTTCACCAATTCGCACTATTATAAATAGTTTTACTTTTGCAGGGCTAACAGTACTTTTTTCAACAATATTTGCGTTGTTTGTTGCATATGGGTTGAAGGGTAAATTTGCAGGGAAAAACATTTTTCTTACTCTATTTATGCTACCGCTTGCTGTTTCTCCCATTACCATTGCACTTTCCTATATTATTTCCTTTCAAGGGGCATTTAACCTTATCAACTATTGGATTGTTATTCCAATAGCGCATACACTTATTGCTCTGCCTTTTGCTGTACGTACGATGCTTCCGATGATTGAGACAACACCGGTTTCATACATATTCGCTGCAGAAAGTTTAGGACTGAACAGAGCACGCACATTCTTTACGGTAGATTTGAATTTAATTCGCCCTGCACTCATTGTATCAGCAATATTCTCATTTGCCATTTCAATGGGTGAGTTTGGTGCAACATATATGTTGTGTAAATCATCATCAACGACAATGCCTGTTGCTCTTTATAGGTTCCTTTCGGGAAGGCATTTTGGCATTGCATCTGCTATGGGTACTTTGCTTGCAGTGGTAAGTTTTACAGCATTTATTTTTATTGATAAATTAAAGAAAGAGGTAAAGATAATATGAAAAAGGTTGAGGTGATAAAAGTGAAGAAAGACTATCCGGGTTTTTCCATTAATATAGATTTTTATGTAGATAACGGAGAATTTGTTTCCATATTAGGTCCTTCAGGTTCGGGAAAAACAACGACATTGCATATCATTGCAGGTTTTATTCGGCAGGACAACGGAAAAATAATAAAAGATGGAGTAGATATATCAGCTCTCCCCCCCAATAAGAGAAACATAGGTATCGTCTTTCAGGATTATGCATTGTTTCCATATCTTACTGTATTTTCGAATATTGCGTTTGGATTGAATGTAAAGCACATAGAGAAAGAACAAATAAAACAAACAGTGTATAATTTATCAGAGCAGCTCGGCATTACGCATATATTAAATAAATATCCGGAGATGATTTCAGGTGGAGAAAAGCAACGCGTCGCACTGGCAAGAGCAATGATAGTGAACCCTGACGTGCTTTTGATGGATGAACCTCTATCCAGCCTTGATGCAAAGATCCGTGAAAAATTAATGAGAGATCTTAAATCATTCCATAAGAAATTCCATACAACAATTATTTATGTAACGCACGACCAAAGCGAAGCAATGTATCTCTCAAATCAGATTATTTTAATGAACAACGGTAGGATAGACCAAATCGGTACACCAATTGAACTTTATGAGCATCCTAAAACACCCTTTGCACGTACATTTATCGGCAAGATGAACCGTATACAAATAAATGGGAAAGAAAGGTATGTAAGACCAGAGGAGATTGTTATTCGCAAAGACGGCAGAATGAAAGGAACTATAAAAGAGGTTTTATATCTGAACGGTATAGTAGAGCTGCACGTAGAGAAAGATAAAGAGAATATTGTTATAAGGGATTTATTGAGGAATGTGAGGCATCTCAAGCAAGGCAGTACCATTACATTTGATATAGGAGGTGATTGAATGGCAATTGCAGAGTTTAGCGTGTTACCTGCTGTACCTGAAGAGCAGGTAAACAGAATTGTTGAAAAGGCAGTACAGGTGGTGATTGACTCTGGTTTAAAGTACGAAGTAGAGGCAAACAGCACAACGGTAGAAGGTGATTTAGACAAGCTGCTCAGTGTAATAAAGAGAGCGCATCTCATTGCAAGAGACGAAGGCTCTGGTAGAGTTGTTACAATCATTAAGATTGACGACAAAAGAGGAGGCATTACAATGGAGGAAAAAGTAAAGAAATTCAGAAAGGAGGCAAAATGATGAAAAAAGCAATTATATTGCTTGTTGTTGGTGTATTAATGCTTACAAGTTTTGGATGTGGTAAGAAAGCAGCACCTGTTAAAACAACACCTGAAACACTTACTATTTATGCCTATGACAGCTTTGTTTCCTATGGTTTGCCTGATGCTACAAGTAAGTTGTTTGAGAAGGAGTACAACTGCAAAGTAGTATACAAGACATTCGGCGGTGTTGGAGCTACATTGAATAGATTAATCCTTGAAAAGAAACATCCGCAGGCTGATCTATTCGTAGGGCTGAATATGAATAATCTTCAAAAGGCATTTGATGAAGATTTATTTGTTCCTTACAGACCAAAGAACTATACTGTAATACCGGAACAATACAGAATTGATAAACAGTGGAGAGTTATTCCTTTTGACGGGCCCAATTCACTTGCCATTGTATATGATTCGGAAAAACTAAAGAATCCGCCTGAGAGTTTTGAAGACTTGCTCAAACCAGAGTACAAGGGAAAACTCATTTTGGAAGATCCTCGTACCTCTTCTCCCGGAATGGGATTTTTGCTCTGGACTATTGCAGTGTATGGAGAAAATGGGTATATCAATTATTGGAAGAAGCTTAAACCTACCATATGTCATATTTATCCCAATTGGGATTCTGCATTTGATACTGCATTTGTCAAAAATAAAGAAGCGCCAATGATTATAAGTTACGATGCTGACCCAGCGTACTTCTATCACGAGAATAAAACAACACGTTATAGAGCAATGATACCTAAAGAAGGTGGATGGTTACAGGAAGAATTTGTCGGTATTGTAAAAGGTACAAAACACAAAAAACTTGCAGAAGAATACGTAGATTTTATGCTGAGCAAAGATTTCCAAAAAGAAATCCCTTTAAATCAGTGGACATTTCCTATTAACAAGTCTGTAAAATTGCCGGAGTGTTACAAATATGCAGCAAAAGTGAATAAATATGTTTCACTTCCTCCTGATGAAATAGCAAAAAAGAGCAAAGTCTGGCTTCAAAAATGGGTTGAAATGATTACAGAAGAATAATTTAGCCGGGGCTGGGTTTTTCCCAGCCTTTTATATGTTTGGCGATGGCGGTAAGCTTCGCATATGTGCTGATACATTGATAAGCTCTTTTACATAATTTATCTCTTTCTCCGTCACGCCCACCTGCTGTGCTATTCCTTTATCGTCAATGCTATGCTCAACACCAAAAAGAATCTGATCAAGAATTTCGTACTTCATCTGTAACGCAAATTCATCAGTCATTCCTGGCATCAAATCAGGAGAGGGTGCTTTTTCCATAATTCTTTTTGGTACATTAACAAATGCTGCAAGCTCCCTTACCTGTGTTTTGTAGAGTGAAGCTAAGGGATCGATATCAGAACCGGAATCGCCGTACTTTACGAAATAGCCTGTCAATTTTTCTGATTTGTTGCAGTTGCCTATGATAAGATAATTATGTAGCTCGCCGTAGTAATACCACAATACCATACGTATCCTGTGCTTTATCCTGTGATATGCAATACCTTTTTTGAGTTCATCGTTCCCCTTGCCACCTTTTAAGTCCTTTAAAAATGTTGTTTCATTTTTATCCTGATATGCTCTATACTTATTTAACACATACTGCTCCTGTATTTTTCTCGGGATACCC
>CAYONU010000075.1:0-4735 GCA_964405445.1 uncultured Caldisericales bacterium
AATAAGCATAAGTAGTTTTAAGATATGTAGGAAACGGAAGGGATAAAGAGATGCTAAGTAATGCACTTTTCTGGATTTGTGTTTATCTTGTAGGATATGCAACAACGATAATGGTAATAAGTCAGCCAAAAAGATCAAGAGTAATTGAAAAGAAAGCACCGAAGTACCTTGTAAGATTTTTTGCTTGGTTGACATTTATAGCGCCACCTCTTACTCTACCTTTTACTAAAGGGCCGAAGGTAAGGATTCCAACAGCTGTTGCTATGGCCATTGGAATAATTCTTTTAATAATGAGTATTATTTTTATGGTATTAGGGCAAAGGAAAATTGGTGTATCTCCAGGGTTAAAGAAAAAATCAAATATAGTTATAGTAGGAATGTACGGGGTTGTCAGGCATCCTTTGTATGGAAGCCATAGTTTGTTCGCAATTGGATGGGCAATTTTATTTAAATCTTTATATGCTTTTCTATTTTCTATTCCTTATTTCTTTTTATATTTGCCACTTATTTATTTTGAAGAGAGAGATCTTTTGGAAAAGTATGGAAAGAAATATGAGGAATACAAGAAAAAAGTGAAATGGAAGATGATTCCGAAGATTATTTGAGAGGAAGTAGAATATATGGAGGATAAAGATTCTATTGGAGGTGGAGTGATGCATGCATTGTCGATGGCGTCAGTTGCATTCGCATTATTTGCTGTGTGCCCAAGAATGGTAGGAATTGCAAATATTATTGTAAAGTATACAAGAACGGATATTATCTTGGTGTCCATTGTAGGAACGATACTGTCAATACCATTGGTTATGCTTATGGCGTGGATTCTTAAAAAATATGGTCTCATCCCAACGTTGCTATTTACTATAGTTACGGATATTCTTGCTGCAGTTTCTCTGAGAGGTGTTAGCTTTAACTGGATAAAATCAGGAATAGAAATTTTTGTAATAGCAATATTTGTTATTATCGGGGTAAAAGTTGGAGCCTTTGTTGCACATTTATTACCATAAAGAGGAACTGAAAAATAAGAGGCAAAAGGGAAATGACTTACTCACTGGGCAAGAGTTTTGAAGATTGCTTAATGGGAATCCAGATGTTTCATCAATACTGAGAAACTTCTAAAAATTAAATATGAAAGAGATAAAGATGAATATTAGTGAAACTGTAAGTGGTGAGGAATATCAGAAAGAGTTGAGTCGTAGAGAGCGCCAGAGGAAATGGAAGAAGGAGCATCCTGAACGTATCAAAGAGCATCAAAAAAGATTTAAAGAAAAGCACCCTGGTTATATTAGAGAATGGAAGAAGAAGCATCCCAAAATCGTTGAAAAATATAAGAAAAAATGGATAAGGGAGCATCCTGACTACTTTAAAGAGCATGCGAAGAGGTGGAGAGAGAAACATCCAGATTACTCTAAGAAGTACACTCAAACTCTAAAGAAATATAGGAAAACAGTAAAAAAATTATACTAAGCTTGAATGTATATGACTTTGTATCCTCCTCTTGACAGAATAATTTTTTTTCTTATAATTAGACTAGTGAAACCTTGTTAGACTATTCTAACATAATGTAGAAATGCAGAGTAAACTCTGTAGGTAAAAGTTTAAAATAATGAAGGAGGCGACAATGTGAGAGTAGAATTAAGCGAACTTAAGCCCGGAAGTATCGGGACAATTGTTAGTATTTCCGGTGAGAACCCCTTGCTCAGCAGAAGGATTACAGAAATGGGAATGAGTAAGGGCGAGGAAGTGAAGGTCGTGAGGAATGCTCCTCTAAAGGACCCAATAGAGTTTGAAGTGAAAGGGTTTCATCTCTCATTGAAAAGAGACGAAGCAAAGATGATAATTGTGGAGGTAAATGAGAGTGTTTCCCCTCGCCATGGCACCTGAGGGTGTGACGTTGAGAATTGGCAGAATTAGGGCAGGAAGAGGAGCCATGAGAAGATTGGCAGAATTAGGGCTTGCTCCAAATTCATACATCAAAGTTATAAAATCATCTGGCTCTGGGCCAATTCTATTGGAAGTAAAAGGCTCAAGGATTGCAGTGGGAAGAGGAATTAGTATGAAATTATTTGTGGAGGTGACGTAATGAAAACAAAAATTGTAAGAGTTGCATTAGCAGGAAACCCAAATGTAGGGAAGTCCGTAATTTTTAATGATCTAACTGGAGGCCATCAACATACAGGCAACTGGCCAGGGAAAACGGTTGATAAAGCAGAGGGGACATTAAATTTTCACGGGAAAGAGGTATATGTGGTAGATCTTCCTGGAACATACAGTTTAACTGCCTATTCTGCAGAAGAGTTGATAGCAAGAGATTACATCATTTATGAGAAACCAGATGTTGTAGTTAATGTTATCGATGCGTCAAATTTAGAAAGAAATCTCTATTTGACATTACAGCTTTTCGAACTTGGAGCAAACGTGGTAGTTGCACTTAACAAGATAGATTTAGCTGAGAGAGAAGGTACAAAAGTAGATATTAATGGATTGAGTAAAAAACTCGGTGTACCTGTTATACCAACTGTTGCTCCAAGAAAAGAAGGATTGGAAGAACTCTGTGATGCGATAGTCAAATCTGCAAAAAGACCTGCGATAAGGAAAGTTGAATATAGCTCCAAAATTGAGAAATACATAAAGGATACTTCAAATGTTATTAGAGACAGGTTACCAGAGGGGATTGATGCAAGGTGGGCTGCTGTAAAAATTCTTGAAAATGATGACGATATTAAGAAGAAGCTTAAAGGTACAGTTAAAGGAACAATCAAGGAGGTAGCATAATGATAAATGAAGGCGTACTTCCAAAATGTGATGAAATAAGAAGATCTATGGAAAAAGAATTAGGAATTCCAGAGACAGTAATTGCTGATGAACGTTATAGGTTAATAAAAGATCTATGCAAGGATGTTTTAGTAAAAGGAGAAAAGGTTAGAGCTTCCGATATTGTAGACCAAGCTCTATTGGATAAAATTTGGGGGATACCTGTATTCTTTTCAGTCCTCTGGATAGTATTTCAGTTTGGTTTTAACATATCTGCCCCATTTATTGATCTTATTGGAGATGGTTTTGCTGCACTTGCTGGTGCCCTTTCAGGTTTAACAGGCATAAAATGGATTGATTACCTATTCTTTGGAGATTATGGAGTGCTAAACGGTCTTGGTATGGTCTTAAGTTTTGTTCCTTTGATAGTTTTATTATATTTTGCTCTTTCTCTTCTTGAGGATTTTGGTTATATGGCAAGAGCTGCATTTCTGATGGATAAAGTTATGAGGAAAGTTGGCCTCTCTGGAAGAACGATAATACCGATGATAATGGGATTCGGCTGTAATGTCCCAGCAATTTATGCTACAAGAACCATACCTGATGAGAAGGATAGATTAGTTGCAATAGTAACAAATCCTTTAATGTTGTGTGGTGCAAGGCTAGTATTCTTCTCAGCTATGGTTGGTGCATTTTTCGGAAGAGCTGGAGGAGATGTTCTCTTGTCTTTATATCTTCTTGGAATTGTTCTTGCATTTGTTGCAGCTATAGTTCTCAGGAAGACAATATTAAAAGGGAAGACTTCACCATTCATTTTAGAACTTCCACCGTATCAAATGCCTGTCCCAAAAGTGTCTCTATCTAAAGCGTGGGAAAGAGGAAAAATGTTTTTTACAAAAGCTGGAAGGGTAATATTACCTGGTATAGTTATTCTTGGAATTCTTCTTATAACAAGTACAGGCTTTAAATACACGGAGAATGCGGAAATCAGCATTGTAGCTGCTATTGGAAAGTTTTTCCTTCCACTAGTACATCCACTTGGGTGGGATTGGAGACTACTGGTAGCTGCAATCTTCGGATTTGTAGCTAAAGAAATAGTGCTTGGTGGATCAGCCCTTCTGTACGGTGTTTCAGAAGAGAATATAGCGTCAACAATGGCAGGTATGTATAGTCCGTTACAAATGTATTCATACATGGTATTTATATTGATTTACGTTCCGTGCATTGTGACACTTGGAGCAATAAAACAGGAAGCAGGATGGAAATGGACAATATTCACAACAGTTTATGAAGTTATCCTGGCTTATGGGATGGCTTGGGCCGTTTTAGGAATCGGACATTTATTGGGGGCGTAAAATGAAAAAAAATATAGACATAGGAAAAGGAACACGTGGATATGTACTCATCGTAGCTTTGTTTTATTTGGTATATGGGATGATGCAAATCTATAATGGACTTGCTGCAGGGATTATTCCTGGTCTCAGAGGAAATCTTCAAATTGGTTTCCCTGCTTTTGGTAGTTACATTCCCAATGCATTTCCAGATGTTTTCTCTGGAATTGTATTAATGACAGTAGGAGGCATATTGGTCAAGGCGGTGCATCTGGATTATCTTAATGATAAAAAGTTTTATGGTTATTTCTTCGTTGCATGGCTCTTAGCAATGATTCTGATGATTCTAAATGTACTTGTGGTACTTGCTGATATGCTTGATATTTATTACCCACTCCTTTGGGGTGCTTCTATAGATGAAGGATGGAGTTTAGCAGGAGATATGTGGGGTATTGCTCCTCATATTATTCTTGGGATTCTTCTCATAATGTTTTATCCAAGAATGAAATGGGTGGTAAGAGAATTATCCTCTGTAAGATACAAAACAAGCTTGAGTAGAAATAAGGAATAATAGAAATCATGAATACTTCGGTGACACACCATGCTTTTTGCTGGTTGTCACCGAAGGTAGTGACTTCCTCCCTCATTTAATC
>CAYONU010000076.1:0-4471 GCA_964405445.1 uncultured Caldisericales bacterium
TAAACGATACAAGTTTCTGTTTGCCAAAAAGTTGTATTTATGATAGCATAATCTTTTGGAGAAAAGAGAAGAGTGATAAGTCAATTACCTCTTCTCTTTACAGAGAGGCTTCCGAGCTGCAAAAGGTGATGAAAAAATTGTTTAATGCATTAAAGAAAAAACCGGACTTAATAAATGGCTCCATTGTAGAAGAGCTTTTTATATTAGGGCTGCCAGTGATGTTATCGAATGTTGTCCAGACTTTGTATAATATTGTTGATGCATTTTGGTTGGGCAAATTAGGGAAAGTTGCACTTACAGCACCGACTATTACATTCAATGTAGCATTTGTCCTTATTGCTTTTTCAATGGGTATATCAATGGGAGGCGCTACTCTTGTTGCCCAATATACAGGGGCAGGGATGAATAAAGATGCCAAAAGATCAGCCGGGACAACACTGTTACTTATGGTGATTATAGGTATTGCTTCAGCGGTTATTGGTCTTATCTTTGCTTCGCCGATCCTTAAACTTCTTCATACGCCAGAGGATGCATTTTATGCGACACTTGTATATATGCGGGTGATCTTTTTAGGGATGCCATTTATGTTTGTATATCTTGCTTTTCAAGGTATCGTTCAGGGAAAGGGTAATACTGTTACCCCAATGAAGATTAATATTTTTTCTGTTCTCATTAATGTCGTTTTGGACCCGATAATGATTTTTGGTATTGGTATACCTAAGATGGGGGTAATGGGTGCGGCAGTTGCAACGGATGTCGCACGTGCCATTGCTGCCTATTTGGGCATAAAATATTTATTCTCGAATGAAAGTGAAATCCCTTTGCGTATAAAAGATCTTTCATTGAAGCTTAAATTTGTCAAAAAGATATTCTATATAGGTCTTCCACTGTCAATTGGGCAAATGGCAACCTCAATCGGTTTTACAATTCTGATAGGCATTGTGAATACTTTTGGATCTGCTGTCATTAGTGCGTTTGGCATCGGAAATAGGATGATTTCCCTGTTGAGTGTGCCAGCAATGGGATTTTCACAGGCGGCGACAGTAATGGTAGGGCAAAATATGGGAGCGGATAATGTGGAACGTGCAGAGAGTGTTGTATGGAAAGCAGTAATTATTATTGCGGTCTTTCTTTTTTCCGGTGCGACACTTACATTCTTATTTGGCGGAGGTATTGTACGATTCTTCATCAATGATCCCGAAGTAATAAAAGTTGGAATAAGTCTTTTTAGAATTGCATCATATTCTGTACCGTTCTTTGGCATTATGTTTGCATTTAATGCAGCATTTAGCGGATCAGGGCATACTTTGCCTATTCTTGTTTTGAATACAACGAGGCTCTGGGGTATCCGCATACCGCTTGCATACTTGTGGGCCGTAAAGATGCGATTAGGGCCAAATGGCATTTTTTACGCAATGGTTGTGAGTAATGTTGTTATTTCTATTGCAGCGTTTATCTGGTTTAGAACAGGTACCTGGAAGAAAAAAGTTATTGAAAAGAAGTTCAAGACAGAATTTTAGAATTATTTTTTAATAAAATTGTAAAAACTTGATGAAATTCAAAAATTATGTATTATATTAGTATGATTACTGTAGCTCTTATTATAGCAAGTGATACAAGAAGCAGAGGAATAAATAAGGATGAAACAATCCCTGTTGTGAGTGATTTTTTGAAAAAACAAGGTTGGAAATTGATAGATACTTGCATTGTCCCTGATGATTTTGATAAACTCGAGCATAAGATGCTTTACTATGCTGACCAATTAAAAGTTGATTTGATTCTTACAAGTGGTGGTACGGGTTTTTCGAGAAGGGACGTTACACCGGAAGCAACGCGAGCTGTTATAGAAAGGGAAGCACCTGGATTTGGCGAAATAATGAGAGTGGAAGGGTTTAAAATAACACCGAATTCTATCCTCTCCAGAGAAACTGCCGGAATTAGGGGTAATACACTTATAATAAATCTGCCGGGCAATCCCAGAGGTGTTGTTGAATCTTTAGATATAATTAAAAAAGCTATACCGCATAGTATTGAAATAATTCAAGGAAGGAGAATAAAATGGAAGAACAACTGAGGAGTTTGAATAAAATAGAAGGTGTTAAAGGAGTAGCTCTGGTGAGCGATGATGGACTTATAATAAGTTCATTGTTTCCGTCAGATGTTGATCCTGATGCTGTCGCAGGAATGTGTGCAAGCAACTTTAGGAATAGCACTACTACTACAAAAGTGCTGAATGCTGGCAAAGCTCGGGAAGTTATTATTGAAACTGATCTGAACTTTGTTATGTTTGCTAGTATAGGCAACGGATTTATTGCGTTAATTGCTGAAAAAGATGTAAATCTTGGGCTTCTAAGAATAAAAATAGCAGAAGCGGTAAAAGAAATAAAGAAAAAGATGATTGAAGAATGATATGATTTCAGGCATAGATATTTTTGCCTGATTCATTGATCTGTGCAAGAAACGCTGCGCCTATTGCTCCAGCATCATTTTTCAGTATAGATGTAGTAATTTCCGTATCCTTAAGTAGTGCAGGCAATGCATATTTTCTTATCTCTTTTTTTACTTCTTTTAGTATTAATCCCGATTCTGTAACACCCCCGCCCAAAATGATTATTTCAGGGTCAAATACATTTATTAATCCGCCACATACTTTTCCGATATAGTGTGAAGCCCTTTTGTATGCCTTAATTGCAAGTTTGTCGCCTTGCTTTGCTAATTTGGCTATCCTCTCCGCAGTAATTTCTTGTTTTTTAATTTTAGTTTTTGCTCCTTGTTCAATCTTTTTTCTTACATACCGTTCTATACCGTTTCCCGAAGCAACTGTCTCCAGGCATCCCCTCTTTCCACAATTACAAAGGAGGCCATTTTCCTGAACAGTGATATGCCCTATCTCTCCGGCAAGGCCGTTTTTTCCGGTATAGATTTTGTGAGAAATAAGGATTGCTCCTCCTATACCCGTGCCTATTGCAATGAAAATTGCATCTTTTTTATTTTGTGCTATTCCTATTTGTGCTTCCCCAATAAGTGCAGTATTTGTATCGTTCTCGAGAAAAACCGGTATTCCTATTTTTTCAGAAAGATTCTCTGTAAAAGGAAAATCTTTAATTTTTCCTATGTTTGGCAGAAAAATAACACGTCCTTTTCTATGATCAACCATTCCTGCCAATCCGACTCCTACTGCATAAGGAGTAATAGAAGTTTTCTCTTCTATGTTTTTTATTTCGAATGCAATTTTTTTAACTACATCCTTACCAAAGTTAACCCTGCCTGTAGGAACTTTTCTTTTGTAGACAATTTCTCTATTTCTGATAAGTATAAAATTAATCTTTGTCCCTCCGAAATCAACACCTAAAAATGATTTTCTTCTCATAGTATCAGTATATGCAACTTATGATAGTAGTCAACACAGCGAGAAACTTCATTTTAATTTTTCCAAAGAAAATACTATAATGCTTCTGTGAAAAAGATGGTAGTGGTTAGTGCCTGCTTGCTAGGTATGAATACAAAGTACAATGGTAATAATAATATTAATGAAGAAGTAGTTGCGTTAAAGGATAAATTTGTACTCGTCCCTCTATGCCCTGAGCAGTTAGGTGGTTTGACAACTCCACGTACGCCTGCAGAGGTACAAGAGAATGGATGTGTGTATAATAAAGATGGCGAAGATGTTACGGAGAGTTTCTTGAGGGGAGCAAGTGAAACACTAAAATTAATAAAACTCTTTAACATAAGGTATGCTTTATTAAAAGACGGTAGTCCTTCGTGCGGAGTTCATTTCATATATGATGGTACGTTTACCGGCAAAAAGATAAAAGGTAGAGGAATTACCGCACAGCTTCTTATGGATAACGGAATAAAGATATTTTCTGAGAACGATATAAAAGAATTCATCGATGAATCACAAAAATGATATTTCATATGGTAATTATGAAAGAGTATTACTGCATATCTGTTGTGCACCTGATGCAACGTATCCGTTCTTTTATTTAAAAGGGCGTCATTATAGGGTAACTGGCTTTTTTTATAACCCTAATATACATCCTGTTGCTGAATATGAGAAGCGGCTAAGAGAGGTTGTGCATTTCTCGAACATAGTGAAGATGCCGCTGATTATAGGTAGTTACGACGTGAAGAATTGGTTTGAGTATATTAGAGGGACAGAGCAAGCACCTGAAGGAGGGGAGAGGTGTTATCTCTGTTATAGAATGCGTCTTGAGAAAACAGTGCGACTTGCAAAGGAAAAAGAGTTTGATTATTTTACTACTACGCTTTCTATCAGTCCCTATAAGAGGAGCGACTGGATTTTTGAAATTGGGGAAAGCCTGGAGAAAAAATATGATGTAAAATTTCTCAAAGCTAATTTTAAGAAAAGAAATGGTTTTAAATCGAGTGTTATTCTGAGTAGATATTATAAGATGTACCGACAGAATTATTGTGGGTGTGTGTTTTCAAAAAGAGATTCTTCTAATTT
>CAYONU010000077.1:0-3932 GCA_964405445.1 uncultured Caldisericales bacterium
ACGGGTTTACGCACTTTGCTGTTGAGTTTTGCAAAGTTTTCCGTGATATAATCATAATATCTTTACCGCTTGCTCCTATCAAATAAATTCATTATTTGCATCCTACCTTCAAATTATAATGATTTTTATTTTTCTTGCAACACGCACGGACTGTTTTTTGCTACGCATTTTTATTTTGTATCTTTTTGTGTAAAATATGCAGTATGAAAAAAATATTAATTATAGCTGAGAAGCCTTCTGTATCGATGGATATTGCAAAGGTATTGGGTAGATTTACTGATAAGAAAGATTATTTAGAGAGTGATAAATATGTCATTACGTGGGCGTTGGGTCATCTTGTAACACTCTTTGATCCGGAGGATTACAATAAGAAATTAAAATTCTGGGCATTATCCATGCTTCCCATTATTCCAGATGAATTTCAACTTAAGCCTATTGAGAGAACAAAAAAACGCTTCGGCGTTGTTAAGAAGCTCATTAAAAGAAGAGATATCGATACAATTGTAAATGCCTGTGATGCAGGAAGAGAAGGAGAACTTATCTTCAGGAATATTATACGGCTCGTACCGGCAGGCAATAAGAAAATAAAAAGATTATGGCTTTCCGCTATGACTAGAGATGAAATTGTAAAAGGTTTTAATAAACTGTATGACAGCAATAAGTTCGACCTTCTGGGCAAGGCGGCTTTAGCGAGAATGGAAAGTGATTGGCTTATAGGTATAAATGCGACGAGAGCTTTTACAAGACGTTGGGGTACTTTGCTCTCCATCGGGCGTGTACAAACACCAACACTGGATATCATTTGCAAGAGGGAACAGGAGATAAGAGCATTCAAAAAGGAAAAATACTTTGAATTGGAAGGGATATTCAGTGGAGCAAATATTTCATATAAAGGAATATACATAGATAAAAAGAACAACACCCGCATAAAGATGAGAAAAGCAGCACTTGCCTTAATGAAAAAACTTCAAGGAAAAGAAGGTAAAATAACAAACGTTAAGGAGAGCAGTAGGAAAAAGCCGCATCCGCTTCTCTACGACCTTACAGAGCTCCAAAGAGAAGCAAACAGGCATTTTGGTTATTCTGCTCAACGCACGTTGAATATAGCACAGAAGCTTTATGAGAGCAGAAAACTCATTACATATCCTAGAACAGACAGTAGATACCTACCTAAATCAATGAAACCCCTACTGAAAAAAATTTTAATAGGAATCAATATTTTGCCTTATAAGGAATTTATTAATGAAATTCTTTCAAAAGAGATAAAACTAGACAGCAGGGTGATAAATGATAAAGGGGTAACAGACCATTTTGCCATCATTCCTACAGGGAAGAGGCCTTTATTTCCGCAACTGACAAATGAAGAGCAAAATGTCTTTGACCTTGTGTTAAGAAGATTTTTATCTGTATTCTTTAACGACGCTGTTGTAGAAAAACTTTCTTTTAAAACTATTGTAGGCGATGAGGCATTCAAAACAGAGCTCTCCAGGATTAAAGAATTTGGATGGATGGTTATATATAATGCAAAGGAGAAAAACCCCCTTATTGATGTAAAAAATGGAATGAAAGTTATGCTTGGTAAAATAAATCTTCTTGAGAAGGAAACTGCTCCTCCTTCACGTTTCACTGATGCTACTATCCTCACTGCTATGGAAACTGCAGGGAAACTTGTTGAGGAAGAAGAACTCAGAGAAGCAATGAAAGAGAGAGGATTGGGTACACCTGCTACAAGGGCAGGCATCATAGAAAGGCTTATTAATGTAGAGTATGTGGAGCGCTCTGGGAAAAGCCTCGTTCCTCTAGATAAAGGTATGAGGCTTATTAATCTTATGTCTCATGTTGGCGTAGATGAAATTTTGTCACCAGCGCTTACAGGAGAATGGGAAAAGAGATTACGTGATATTGAAAAAGGAAGGCTTAAACCTGACACATTTTTGAAAGGGATAAAACAACTTACTAAAAGCATTGTAGAAAAAGTGAAAGGTTTTGAGGGTAGTAATGAAATATTAGATAACAGTACACCTGTGGGTAAATGCCCGAAATGCGGAGCAGATGTTGTAGAAACGGGAAAGGCATTTACTTGTGTAAATAGGAAGGAAAAGAAGTGCGACTTTGTCATCTGGAAAAAAATTATCAACAAGACAATAACAAGAGAAATGGCTGAGAAGCTGCTAAAGGGAGAAAAGGTACATATTACAGGGCTTATCTCAAAGAGTAGGAGACGTTTTGACGCAGATATCCAGCTTATAAACAATAAAGTAAACTTTGTTTTCCCTGAGAGGGAAAAAGATATTTTGATAAATGATGTGCCTGTGGGTAAATGCCCGAAATGCGGAGCAGATGTTGTAGAAGGCAAAAATACGTTCTTTTGCACAAACAGGGACAACGGCTGTACTTTTTATATTAAGAAAATGCTTGGTGGAAAAGAGATTACAAGAGATATTGCAAAAGAGTTACTTAAAAATAAGCGGACAGAGCTCATTACAGATTTTAAGTCAAAGAGAGGAAAACCATTTTCAGCCTACCTTTATATTGATAAAACAGGTATTGTGAAGTTTGAATTTAAAAATAAATTAAAAAGAAAAACTAAAACAAAAATCAGAAAGAAAAAATGAATATTATTGCTGTTACAGGAAACGGGAGTAACTCTGGAAAAACAACTTTAATAAGAATTATTTTATCCTTGTATCCGGATATATTTGACGTAATTAAGCTTACCCCTTCTTCAAGAATTAGTAATGGTATTGAAAGAAAGATAGATATTCTTATGCAAAAAGGAAAAGATACCGCATTTTTTTTAGAAGACGGCGCAAAAAATGTTTTCTGGGTACACGGTAAAAGAGATAAAATAGGCAATTTGCTTAAGCAAGTTCTTTCTGATATTGGTAAAAATGTGATTATTGAAGGGAATAGTGCAATCCAATATGTTAAGCCTTATCTTGTATTTTTCGTCACAAGGACATTGGATGTTACTGTTAAAGAAAGTGCTGCTATTGCAAAATCGCAGGCTCACTATATTATTTTGAACAATGATTCAACAAGTTATAGCAAAAATGGGAATGTTTTAGCAATTTCTCTTGTAGATGCATTAGAGGAGCCAGGAAAATTCCAGGAAGAAATGAGAAAAATAATTTTCCCTTCCCTTACACATAACAGTTAGCATTAAGTCACAATTTACCTATAATTTTTTAATGATAATATTACCGATAATATCTGCTGCATCTGAGATTCTATCTGCAGAATTGCTTATATGTCTATACACTTCTCTCATCTTAAAAATATAATGAAAATCAGGATTTGCAAATAAGTCAACTAGTGCCTCGTGGTACATTTCTTCTATCTCATTCTCTATTACTTTAGATGCTATGATATTATTGTTTACCAATTGTTTATTTTCGGATAGCTTATCCAAAGCATAGTTCAGGTGTGTAACACCTCTTGATAGCTTTTCAATCATTTTTTTAAGGTAGTAATTTGGATAAACATCATAAACAATCATTTCTTCAGCTGTGTTTAATGCATAGTCCAATATGTTATCTATTACATTGGATAGAGTGAATAAATCCTGCCTCTCGAGAGGAGTAATAAGGTTTTTGTTAATCTCGTTAATTAATTCTCTTCTTGCTCTATCCCCTTCCTCCTCTACTTTTTTAATTTGAATTTTCAAGTTGTGCCGCAGTACTTCGTGGTTTGAAGCTTTTTCATCAATACCCATAAATTCGTTAAGAAGGTTCATTCCCTCAACGGTAAGATTACCTTGCCTCCTTATTAGATTCTGGAAGGTGTCAGATTTTTTAAATATAGAATTCCATATTCTCATTATTCTATTTATACAGCATAAACTCCTTTCTAATTTTTAATTATAGTACAAAACAAGGATTGCGCAAGGAATAAAAGTAATGTTTATATGTTACATTGGTTTATACTTAATC
>CAYONU010000078.1:0-3906 GCA_964405445.1 uncultured Caldisericales bacterium
AGAGGATTCAGTACGGAATGCCTATCTGTGCGAATTTTGCTTGACTTTTTCATAAGCCAGATTATAATATAAGTGTGAAAGTTCATCAAGCCTTTAAATTTGAGCTAAAGACCAATAGAGAATTGGGAAATGAGTTCTCACAGTTCTCAGGTTCTTGCAGATTTATATGGAATAAAGCACTTGCTTTGAATAAGAATAGATTGGAATACAAAATCCCCTATTTTTTGTTCAATGCTATACTACTAAAAAATTACGGAGGTTTTAAGTGAAAGCAAAATTAGATTGTATCCCCTGTTTCTTTAGCCAGGCATTTCGCACAGCAAGAGCCGCGACGAACGATAAATCCTTAATAAGAAAAATATTAAATGATACGGGCAAGAAGATAGAGGATATTGACTTGAACTTAACTCCTCCTGAAGCTTCCCTTCCTATATATAAGCTTATTGAGAAAATTACAGGGAACAACAATCCATACAAAAATGCTAAGAAAAAGCATATAGATACTGCATTGTCTTTGTATCCGCTTATGAAGGAAAAAATACACACTGCTACGGATCCTTTGAAAGAAGCTGTTAAAATTGCAATTGCAGGAAATGCCATTGATATGGGGAGCACTGCAGAAAATATTGATATAGAATCAGAATTTTCAAAAATTGAGAATGCAGAGTTCTCTTTAAGAGATCTTGAACTGTTCAGAAAAAGAATCAAAGAAGAAAATGAAATTCTTTACCTTGCTGACAATGCTGGTGAAACAGTATTTGATAGGCCACTCGTAGAGCTGTTGAAAGATATGGGCAAAAATGTTATCTATGCTGTGAAAGAAAAACCGATAATAAATGATGCAACAATGGAAGATGCTTTTCTCTCTGGCATTCATAACAATATTATTTCAACGGGATCTTTTATAGCAGGCACTGTATTAAAGAATTGTTCTGATGAGTTTCTTTCTATTTTTCGCAGCGCCCATTTAATTATTGCAAAAGGGCAGGGAAATTATGAAACGCTTTCCGATGTGAAAGCTCCGATTTTTTTCCTTTTTAAAATAAAATGCAGACCTATTTCTGAGGATACAGGAATCCCGGTAGGAGCAATGGCACTTGAAAGATCAAAAGCCAAATGACATTTTCCTCAAAAGATCAAAAAAGAAAGGCATTCTTATTTTTCATGGATTCACCGGTACACCTGATGAGATGCTTTATATAGCACAGGTTTTAAACAGGAACGGTTTTACAGTGTATGTTCCTCTGCTACCAGGCCATGGCACGGAATGGAAAAACCTAAATTATGTAAAATCTGAAGATATTGTAAAGTTCATCAATCGCTCTTATGTATTTCTTTGCAGTGAATGTGAGAATATTTATGTAACTGGATTCTCTCTTGGTGGAGCGCTTGCTCTATTTACAGCCGAAGTGTTTCCTGTGAAAAAGATATCTCTGATAAATCCGATGATCCTGCAGAGCTTTATGTCTTTTCTCGGTAGTGCATTTTCTTTTATGATACCTGCTTTTCCTGCGCGGTCTGATATAAATGATAAAACTGTTTCTTTAAAAAATCACTACAATGTGTATCCTTTAAAAGGCCTTAAAGAATTTATGAAGGTGAGTGGCAACGTAGCTTCAAATATTAGACGCATTTCCTGCCCAACTTGCATATTTTATTCTGCTCAGGATCATCTTGTTTCAGCAAAAAATACAAAATTCATCTTCAATAACATTTCCTCTTCGGATAAAAAAATTGTATTATTAAAACATTCATTCCACATCGCTGTTGCAGATTTCGATAAGGATTTCATTGCGGAGGAAATGGTGAAATTCTTCAGTAAGTGAATACGTCAAGCATTGCGGATTATCCAGATACTTGCTAAATAATAAGATTTCGTTATAATGGACTGAGTTGATGATAAAAATATAAAGGAGTTGATAAACGTGAATGAGATTAAAGCAATTGAACAGGAATACTTGAAGAAGGATATTCCTGATTTTAATGTAGGAGACACAGTAAGGGTGCACGTGAGAATTAAAGAAGGAGAAAAAGAGCGAATTCAAATATTTGAAGGTACCGTAATAGCAAGAAAGCATAGCAGTATAAATGAAACATTTACAGTAAGAAAAGTTTCTTATGGAGTGGGTGTAGAGAGAGTTTTTCCTCTCCATTCTCCTTTAATAAAAAAAATTGAAATAAAAAGAAGGGGCAAAGTCCGAAGGGCAAAACTCTATTATTTGAGGAAAAGGGTAGGCAAAGCTCAAATTGTAGAAGAGAAAAAAGTTGCAAAAGGAAAGAAGACGGATAAAAAGTGAATAAAGAAGTAAGAAACTGGATTATTGTCATTCTGTTAGCATTTGCTTTGGCATTTGTAGTAAGAGCATTTATCGTTCAGCCTTACCGTATAGAGATGGATTCAATGATGACTACGCTTCACCCTAATGATCTTATTCTTGTAGATAAACTTTCTTATAGGATGCGTCCACCAAAAAGAGGAGAAATAGTAGTGTTTACTCCACCGGTAAACAAAAAAAGCAAATATATAAAGAGGGTGATTGGTTTGCCCGGTGAAACGCTACAAATTAGAAATGATACGGTGTACATCAACGGTAAAAAGTTAAATGAGCCTTATATGCATTCACCGATGTTAACGGATTATGGTCCGATAAAAATCAAAAAAGGCTATGTATTTGTGATGGGTGACAACAGAAGCATAAGTGAAGATTCACGCTATTTTGGGCCAATCCCTATAAAATCTATTGTAGGTAGAGCGGTTGTTGTGTATTTACCATTCAAGCATATAGAAAACCTCAATGCATACAGTGGGGAGAATCCTTAAGATTATCGGGATAGACGAAGCAGGACGAGGCCCCTTGGCAGGGCCTGTTGTAGCAGCAGCTGTAATGATACGAAGTAATATTGAAGGTATAGAGGACTCTAAGCGTCTTTCTTCTAAAAAAAGAGAAACGTTGTTTCCTTTAATTAAAGAAAAGAGTATTGCATTTGGAGTAGGTATTGCAAGCCATAAAGAAATTGACCGATTAAATATCCTGCAGGCATCATTACTTTCAATGAAAAGGGCAGTAAAATCTTTAGAGTATTGTTATGCCAATCGCAATGGTTACCCCTTGAAAAACGCAATGCTGCTAATAGACGGACCTTTTGTTATTCCTCATTTTTCATATCCGCAAAAGGCAATCGTAAGGGGCGACAGCAAAGTGTACGAGATAAGCGCTGCCTCAATCATTGCAAAGGTTACACGAGATAAAATAATGTGTGCATTCAATAAAAAATACCCCGAGTATGAATTTTGTGCACATAAGGGTTACCCAACAAAAAGGCACAAAGCACTTATAAGACAATACGGTCCATCTCCTATTCACAGGAGAACATTTAAAGGTGTAAAAAGTGAATAATAATACGGTAGGAAAGCATGGTGAGGATATTGCGGCAGATTACCTGAAGAAAAGAGGCATAAAGATTGTTGCAAGAAATGTAAGGACACCTTTTGGTGAAATTGATATTATAGGGAAAAGGAAAAACAAATTGATCTTTATTGAAGTGAAAACAAGAAGGAGTGAAGCATTCGGAATACCTGCTGAAGCAATTACAAAGAAGAAACTGTCTCACATTACTAAATCAGCAATGTACTACATAAACGGAAAAGAAAAAGATTTTGAAATAGGGGCGATCTCTATTCTAATGAATGGCAAAGATTATAAGATAGAATACATTGAAAATATTCTTTAGGACATTTAAAAAAGACTTGTATTGGCTGGGGCGGAAGGATTCGAACCTTCGAATAACGGATCCAAATTCCGTTGCCTTACCTCTTGGCTACGCCCCAATGCTAATTTATTTTATCATCCGTATTTTGCTGTTCTACATACTGCTTAATAACTTCGAGTGATTTGATTTTCTCAT
>CAYONU010000079.1:0-3802 GCA_964405445.1 uncultured Caldisericales bacterium
TACATGCGGTTTCGTTCTTTCAAATTTCGCTTTTGCCATAATAAACCTCCTTAAAATTCTTTCCAGATTGGCTGATCTGGAGCCCACGACCAGAGTTGAACTGGTGACCTCATCCTTACCAAGGATGCGCTCTACCTACTGAGCTACATGGGCAGCTAATATATAAAAATGGTTGCGGGGGTTGGACTTGAACCAACGACCTCCGGGTTATGGGCCCGACGAGCTACCTGACTGCTCCACCCCGCAATCTGTTTTATGGAGCGGGAAACGGGGATCGAACCCGCGACAATCAGCTTGGAAGGCTGACGCTCTGCCACTGAGCTATTCCCGCTAGTGGTGGGCAGGGCTGGATTCGAACCAACGTAGGCATCTGCCAACAGATTTACAGTCTGTCGCCTTTAACCACTCGGCCACCTACCCACTGGAGCCGACGAGCCGACTTGAACGGCTAACCTACTGATTACAAATCAGTTGCTCTACCGATTGAGCTACATCGGCTTGCTCCAGGTTCTATTATATTGAAGCAAGCATATTTGTCAAGAGGAAAAATAGTACTTCCTTAACTGTCTTTTAATCCTTTGCAAAGCATTATCGATAGACTTATAGGATCTACCCAATCTATCAGCAATTTCCCTTATTTTATAGCCTTTAATGAATAGAGAAAAAACATCTTTCTCTATGAGGGAGAGCTTTTTTGAAAATTCTTCCAGATCCTGTTTTAATAGTATTGACTCTTCCCCAATATCTGTGTTTAGTGGATAATTTACGGGAACTGCAGTATAATGTGCTTTTATCTTTCTCAAATAATCAAAAACAGCATTCTTCACTGAAACATAAGCAAAATCTTCAAATCGTTTTCTTCTACTGAGATTAAAACTGTTCACTGCTCTATAAAGACCCATCATACCTTCTATAAAAAGGTCTTCTCTGTCTTCTCTGGTTAGAATAATTGAATAATAGCGCACGATTTTTTTAACAAAGGGAGTGTAGAAGTGTAAAATTTTATCCATTGCTTCCCTATCTCCCTCTTGAGCTTCTTTTATCAAATCATCAATATTCATTGTTCTTCGTTTTTTCTTCCATAATTTTAAATAAAACAATCCCTGTTGCTGCAGATACATTCAACGCGCCCACTTTTCCTCTCATTGGGATAGAAACAAGGTAATCGCACTTTTTTTTAATACCCTCTCTTATGCCTTCCCCTTCGTTTCCCATTACAATGCCAAATGGGACATTTTTGTAATCAACATTATAGTAAGGTGTTTTTGCATCCGGTATAGTACCCACAATCCATACATTCTTATCTTTTAAATAATCGATTGCATATACAAGATTTGGCACTTTTACAATTTTTATATGAAACACTGCACCTGATGAAATGGAAATTACTGTATCTGTTACATCCACAGCGTTGTATTCCGGAATAACAATTGAATTTGCACCTGCGCATTCAGCCGTCCTTATGATATTGCCCAAATTACCAGGGTCCTGTATTCTATCCAGTAAAAGTACTATAGAATTCTTCTTTATGCGTATATCCTCAAGAGCTGCATAATTGTATAATTCACCTACTGCCACAACACCCTGCGGATTAAGTATATGAAAGCGCCTTCTGAACCAGCTCTCGTCTCTATCTAAAATTTTAACATCTTGCTTTTTAGCAAGCTTATATATACTCTTTATCACCCCGTCTTTTTCTTTTACACTTTCCATTACTAGGGTATGCAAGGGATAATGTTCACGCAGAGCCTCAAGCACCGCTCTTTTTCCTATGATAAATTGTTCCTTCTTCATTCATTCTCCTCTGTATAAACAAGCTTATATATTGTGCCTTCTTTTGTATCCTCAAGAACAACTCCTATTGACTTCAAACTGTCTCTGATCAAGTCGGATAGGTTAAATTTTTTTCCTTTTCTGAAATTCTGCCGCATATCAATGAGCTTATTTATTATATCTGAAGTATCACTTTCGAGAGAGATAGAAGAAATAGCTTCTTTTAATTCTTCATTTTTGGATAGCTCTTTTAGTAATGTGACAAGCTCATCCTTAAATGAAAGATTCACTCTTTCCATTCTTTCTCCAAGTCTTTTGAAGCCAAGCACTGAAAAAATGTCCCGCAAAAGTTGATCTATAGTTTTCAGTGACTCATTGTCGAGGTTCTGCCCCTGTACATTGATAAATTTGAATATGTCAAAGAGAAGCGCAATAACCACAGCAGTGTTGAAATCATCGTCCATTGCTTCTTCAAATCTTTCTCGCCATTTTCCTACAAGATTAGTGGATCGTTTATTGTCCTGCTCATGAAGTTGCTTAAATCTTATATAGCTCTCGTTAAAATATCTGTAGTTTTTCTGTGCCTGCTCAAGACTCTTTATATCAAAACTCAGAGGCTTGTGATAAGAGATAGATATAAGATACAGCCTTATTACTTCTCCATCATAGTGTTTTAACAATTCACTCATTGTGAAAAAATTTTTCAAAGATTTACTCATCTTTTCTTTATTTACTTTTACCATTCCATTATGTAACCAATACCTCACAAACGGTGCTTTGCCTGTGTATGCCTCAGACTGTGCAATTTCATTTTCGTGATGTGGGAATATAAGGTCTTCTCCACCGCCATGTATATCAAATGAATTGCCTAAATAATACAAACTCATTGCAGAGCATTCAATATGCCAACCAGGACGTCCTTTGCCCCAGGGACTATCCCAGAAGGGCTCACCTTGTTTTGCCTTTTTCCACAAAGCAAAATCAAGTGGATCCTTCTTTTCCGGATTTATTTCAACGCGTGCACCTTTTCTCAGAGTAGAGAGTGTTCTGTGAGAAAGCTTTCCATAATCTTTAAATTTTGCCACCTCATAATAAACGCCGTCCGAAATTTCATATGCATAGCCTTTTTCTTGGAGCACCTTTACCATATCAATAATTTGAGGTATGTGCTCTGTTGCCCGCGGATACTTGTAAAGCCTCTTTACGTTCAGTGCATCAATATTCTCAAGGTAAATTTCAGCGTATTTCTCTGCAAGCTCTTTATAGTCTATATGCAGTTCATTCGAACGCTTAATAATTTTATCATCTACATCAGTAAAGTTAGAAATATGCATCACTTTGTATCCTTTATACTCCAAATAACGGTGTATCACATCATACACCACTGCCGCACGTCCGTGCCCTATATGCGGATAATCATAAGGTGTTACACCACATACATAGATGTATACTTTGTTTTTTTCTCTTGTAATGAATTCCTCTTGTTTCTGAGATAACGTATTGTACACTCTAAGCATTTTTCTCAAGCTCCTTTATTACATAATTCAATCTTTTTATAGTCTCGTCCTTTCCCAAAAAATATACAAATTCGTGAATTTCAAGTCCTTCCTTCGAACCAGTAACGGCAATGCGAAGAGGAAAATACAAATTACGCCCCTTAATTTTAAGTGATTTGCCTGTCTTTCGTATTGTAGCAAGCACATTTTCCTTGCTCCATAGAGCGACGGACAAATCTTCTTTAAACTTCTTTAACAGAGGCAAGACATCCATTGATTTAAGCTCAGAAATAAGGTTTCCATTAATCTTAAACTCTTCGATTAAGAATGGATGCGAAAGTGTTTCTATATCTTTCAAAACAATGAGGTGCTCCTTTGTCGATTCTATAAATTCTTTCCAGAAACTCATCTCTTTATGTGAAAAATTAATATTAATACCCTTTGCCCTATTCATAATTTCCTTATAAGAAAGGCTTTCTATGTAGTGATGGTTCATCCATCTGAGTTTGCCAATATCAAAGATGGCAGGTGCT
>CAYONU010000080.1:0-3760 GCA_964405445.1 uncultured Caldisericales bacterium
AAAGGTACCTCGAATTTTCGGAATGTTTTTTACTTCACTAAGTGGTAGGTATAAATTTAATTCTGGTAAGTATCTTCCATTTATATACGACTGAATACGAAGGGGAATTTTATGCGTATATCCCTCTTGCTTTAGTGACATCTGCCACTCTTTTTATTGCTAACATATAAGCACTCATTCTCATTGTTTCATCGTACTTTTTACCTATTTTATATACATCTTTAAAAGCATTTACCATAATTTCTTCGAGGCGCTCATTTACTACAGACTCTTTCCAAAAATACCCTTCTCTATCCTGTACCCATTCAAAGTATGAAACGGTCACTCCTCCCGCGTTTGACAGAATATCAGGGATGAGTATTATTCCTCTGTCTTTTAGTATTTTATCTGCTTTTGTTGTTGTAGGTCCGTTTGCTCCTTCTACAATAATTTTTGCTTGTATCTTATCTGCGTTCTTCTCCGTAATCTGATTTTCAAGTGCAGCGGGGACAAGATAGTCAACATTTAGTTCAAGTAATTCCTCATTTGTAATTGGCTGAGTTCCTTCAAGTCCTGTAATAGTTCCTGTTTCGGCTACTTTCTTCAATGCAGCATCAACATCAATACCATCTTTGTTGTATATGCCACCGTTTATGTCACTTAGAGCAACAACTTTTGCTCCTTGTTTAGAGATAAGCGATGCTGCAATGGAGCCTACGTTGCCAAACCCCTGGATTGCAACGGTAGATTTCCTGATGGGAAGTCCGAAGACCTTTCCTGCTTCTCTTACCATAAACATAATGCCTCTTCCTGTTGCTTCTCTTCTTCCCAGTGAGCCACCCAAAAATACCGGTTTACCTGTAACAACGCTTGTTATAGTTCTTCTCATATGCATACTGTACGTATCTACAATCCATCCCATTATTTCAGGATTAGTGTTTACACATCGGGTGCAGGAACATCTATATCAGGTCCTATAAGATCGATAATTTCAGAGATATAACGCCTAGTAAGTCGTTCAAGTTCTTTTTTAGAGAGTTTTTTTGGATCAACTGCAACACCACCCTTTGAACCTCCATATGGAATATTTACAACGGCACATTTCCACGTCATCCACATAGCGAGTGTTTTTACTTCATCAAGAGTTACATTTGGGTGAAACCTAATACCGCCTTTTGCTGGTCCCATTGCTACATTGTAATGTACTCTATAGCCATCAAATACTTTAATGGAGCCGTCGTCCATTTCTACAGGAACAGATACAATAACCTGTTTTTTTAGGTTTTCTCAGGATTTTGTATATGTTCTTATCCAGATCAAGTCTATCTGCTGCTGCGTCAACTCTTTTTAATGCATCTTCAAATAATTTTCCCATTACTACCTCCATAATTTCTATTAAAACTGTCGTATTCTATACTTTTTTTGGAAAAGGCAACACCATATACAATTCTACGCTTATCGCATGTACAATTGGACTGTTGTCCGTTTTTACCCTAAGGATTTGTATGATCTACTCTATGATGAATTTCTTTTTTAAATTTTGTTTTTACCCCAGTTTGAGAGGGACAAAGCAAAGGATTCAGCACTTTTATTGACTTATACAAAATTATGGTTATAATGATTACTATCTTTATGCATAGGAGGAGAAATGTTAAAAGCAATTAACGCAACTGAAGGGAAAAAGAAGTTTCTTGAATTACTGGACAGGTGTAAAGAGCAGCCTTTTCTTATTATAAGGAAAGGTATACCTGCTGCAGTGTTAATGAGCAGTGAGCAATATGAATCGATAATGGAAACGATTAAACTCTACGCGTATCCTGAAATTGCTAAAAGGATTGAAAAATGGAAGAGAGGATAAAAATTCTCGTCGGCAATCTACTGCTTGGATTTAATAAAAGTGGTATTGTACTTATTGATAGAGAAAAAGAGTTATTTCGCTTTAAATATGCTACGATTCCTCAACCGTATTTTTCTCTCATCATCCTTGCAGCAGGTGAGAAAAACCTTGTAAGAGTGCAAAGAATTATTGAAATGTATTCAGAAATACCTGTAATAAGAGAGGTAATTGTTGTTGGCAACGAGAAACAATCATTAAAAGAAATTTCGGGTCTATTAGATGTAAAATTTACAGTGAATAGAATACCTTCTGACCCCATTGCAACTTCATTAAAAAAGGCAATTTCTCTCTTAAATAGCCATACTGGATTCGGAATTATGTCCCTTGCAAATAGAGATATATTCCCTACGGAGGAAATGAACAAATTAATACATACTGTGTACAAAAGAAAGATTGATGTTGTAGTGCCTGTAAGAAATAGGAAGAGAACACATCCAATAATTTTTAGCAGAAATGCACTTGAAGAAATAAGGAAGATTAGAAAAGAGCAAGGTGTAAAATATTTTATAAGGAATTTTGGCAAGGAGGTGATACTGTGAAAAGATTTGTGGACATTATTGTACTGTTAATGCTATTTTTTTTGGCAGGATGCGGAAACAAGATGGAAAAATTAAATTTTGCCGTAGAGCTAAACGACCATGCTGCATCTGCATATGTTGCAAGATATAGGGGAGATTATGCGAAGTATGGGATTGAAGTCCACTCATTTGAACAATACGCAACAGGAATGGCACTTGCTGCAGCACTCTCCAGGGGGGATATCAACGTTGGTTATATATGCGTTGTTCCTGCGATTATTGCCTATTCCAGGGGTGTTCCAATAAAAATTGTTTCTCTCACACATCAGTATGGCTATGAGCTTGTATCGAAACAGGAGATAAAAGATGTTAAAGAACTCAACGGAAAGAGGATTGCTTGCCCTGGGGAAGGGAGCAGTGCAAATTTTGTTATGACGCTCACAGAGGAGAAATACAATGTTAAATTTAATGTACTGCGTACAAAACCAATTGGAGAAATTTCTGCGCTGGAAAACGGTGCTGTGGATGCTGTATTTATTCCCGAGCATTATGCATCCATATTGACTGATAGGGGATTTAAGCTGCTCCTTCGTAGTCAATATATCTTTCCCGGGATGCCTGGAAGCTGTATTGTGGTAAAGGACAATATCATTCAAAATAGACCTGACGTGGTAAAAAGTCTTATAAAACTAAATGCAAATGAGACGGGTTTTATCAATAAAAATCCGGAAGAAACAGCAAAAATACTTGCCAAATACCTCGATACAAAGCCGAGTATCATAGAGAAATCTATGAAAAATCTTTGTTATACAAATAAATTAAACGAAGAAAAAATTCAACTTATCATTGATAAACTCGCAGAATGGGGATATATAAAGAAGTTTAATGTAAAAGATATCATATGGGAAAGAAATTAGGGAGTATTCTATCTATCATCATTTTTATCGGCATATGGGAAATCATTGGAAGACTGCCAAATGTACCACAATACCTATTTCCGCCCTTTAGTAAAGTAATTCTAAAGCTATTCATTGTGAGAGATTTGCTTTTTAAAAACATGCTTATTACCACAATGCGTGTCGCTGTAGGTTTTGCTATAGGCTCGATAAGCGGCATCTTTCTCGGATTGCTTGCTGGAATTAATAAAAGAGTGGATCAATTTGTAGCCCCTATTGTTTTGTTAATTTATCCAATTCCATCAATAGGATGGATACCCGTACTTATGGTATGGTTTGGCATATCGAACAGCGTACCAATTATTGCTATCTTTATATGCTCATTTTTCCCTATCTTTTTAAACACAGTGAGAGGGGTAGAAGATATTGATGAAAACATTATATATGCAGCGAGGATAATAGGTACATCT
>CAYONU010000081.1:0-3525 GCA_964405445.1 uncultured Caldisericales bacterium
AACCTCGACTATACTGACAGGTTAGTCGGGTGAGGTTCATTAGCCGTTTTGCTTTCAGCAGTCCTTAATGCTTTTACCATTATAAGTCTAAATGTTTCTATGTAAATCATCATTAAGAAAGAGGCATAGAGTGCCTCTTTCTTATCTTAACAAGTGGAGCACAAAAAGTGTCTTTACTTAACTTCTACTTTTGCACCCGCCCCTTCTAATTTCTTTTTTAATTCTTCGGCATCCTTCTTCGGCAAGCCTTCTTTTACTGGCTTTGGCTCTTTTGCACTAGCCTCAACAAAATCTTTGGATTCCTTTAAGCCAAGTTGCATAATCTCTCTTACCACTTTAATTACACTGATCTTTTTACTTGCCTCAAAACCTTCTAATAATACATCAAATTCCGTTTTCTCCTCTACAGGCGCTGCCGTAGGACCAGCTGCTGCCATCGGGACTGCAGCTGAAACACCAAATTTGTCTTCCAGAGCTTTTACAAGATCAGATAGCTCTAAAACATTCATCTTTTCGATTGCTTCAATAATTTCTTCTTTGGTCATAATAACCTCCTTATTTTTTAAGCAGCCTTCTCGGCTTCTTCTTTTTTATCTTTAATTTGTGCTAAGATAATAACAAATTCTCTCTCTGGTTTTTGTAGTACGGTAACAAGCCTTGAGAGAGGTGACTGCACAAGATAAACAATTTTACCGAGCAACTCTTCCTTTGAGGGAAGCTTTGCAATCTTTTCGATATCCTCTTTTGACATCCATTTACCTTCAATGAGTCCTTGCTTCACTTTAAAAATACGCTCGTCGTTTTCATTCTTGAAATCAACAAATCTTTTAACGAGCTTTACTGGCTCTTTCACAGATATAGCTAATCCCACAGAACCTTTGAACACACTTTCCTCTACTTCCTTGAAACCAGCATTTTTGAAAGCTCTCCTCAACAAAGATGTTTTGACTACTTTATAATAAATCCCATCTTTTTTAATTGCTTTTCTAAATGCTGAAGCTTTAACTCCTTTAATGCCAGAAAAGTCCACAAGTAGAATATTATTCTGTCCCTTCAACTTTTCTGTTAAGCTTTTAACTACTTCAACTTTCTTCTCTTTCTGCATAATACCTCCTTAAAAAATCCCCCGACAAATACATACTGCCGGGGATTATTAAACTCACATTTATGTTTAAAAACCTCGGCTGGCACATCTGCTTTAAGGGTTTTTACCCACCAACTGTCTTTGGTTCTTATATCTACTTTAATTTCAATAAACTTTGCACATCGACTCTCAAGGAAGGGGACATTGTTAAAGAAACAAATGCTTTCTTGATATACTGTCCTTTTACTGATGCAGGCCGTGCTTTTAAAATTGCTTCATTCAGAGTAAGCAAATTTCCTTTCACCTGCTCTGGCGTAAAAGAAGCCTTTCCAATAATTGTATGAATAACACCGGTTTTATCAACTCTATACTCTATCTTTCCTGCTTTAAAGTCTTTTACAGCTTTAGCAACATCATCCGTTACCGTTCCGGTTTTCGGATTAGGCATTAGCTTCCTTGGACCAAGTATCCGTGCGACTTTACCAACACTGCGCATCATTCCCTTCGTTGCAATAGCCACATCAAAATCTAGGAAATTCTCTTTTGCAATTTTATTGATTAGTTCGTCAGCCCCTACAATATCCGCACCTGCATCCTTTGCTATTTGTGCATTTTCTCCCTCTGCAAATACAAGTACCCGTACTTTTTTGCCAGTGCCATTTGGAAGGCTAATTACGCCTCTCACATTCTGATCTGCATACTTTGGATCTACATTCAGCACATATATTACTTCTATAGATTCATCAAATCTTGCACTTTTTAGTTTAGGTAATACAGCAATTGCTTCGTCTACCGTATAAGCTTTGCTCTTATCTGTTACTTTGAGCAATTCTTTGTACCTTTTACCTCTTTTCATTTTTACCTCCTTGTGGTAATAGACTTACGTCTCCCACAAAAAATTAATCAATTACATTTACACCCATACTACGGGCAGTACCTTCAATGATCTTGGCTGCCTGATCTAAATCATCCGTATTCAGATCCGGTAGTTTCATCTTCGCAATCTCTTTTAATTGTGCTCTTCGTATTGTACCTACTTTTTTCTTGTTAGGCTCAGGGGAGCCAGAGTCAATCTTAAGCGTACGTTTAATAAGTGAAGAAGCAGGCGGAGTCTTCGTAATAAAATCAAAGCTCCTATCAGCATAAACCTTAATAACAACAGGTATAATTAAACCTACCTGTTTCTGGGTGCGAGCATTAAACCGTCTGCAGAAATCCATTATGTTTACGCCTTTCTGTCCCAATGCAGGGCCAACAGGTGGCGCAGGTGTTGCTTTTCCTGCCTCAATCTGAAGTTTTACTATCCCTATTACTCTCTTCTTTTTTTTCGCCATTATACTCACCTCTCAAATTCTCTGTATAAATTCGCTTTTTATTTCTACAGGCATTTCTCTGCCAAACATTTGTAGAATAACCTTTGCTTTACCTCTATTAGCTCCATTAATTTCTTTTACAGTACCTTCCATATCTTTGAATGGGCCAGCAAGTATTCTCACTTTATCGCCAACATCAAAGTTCAATTTCTCTTTTGCCTCTTTTTCACCTATTCGTGTAAATATCGTTTTAATCTCCTCCTCAGAAAGAGGGGTGGGCTTTTCTCCACTTCCAACAAAACCTAACACTCCAGGTGTATTTCTCACCATAAACCATGTCTCATCATCAAGTATCATCTCTACCACAAGATAGCCAGGGAATACTTTTTGAGGCTTTATTTTTCTTTTACCTTTTTCAACAACACTGTAATAATCCACAGGAAGAATTACCCTTAAAATTCTCTTCTCTAATCCTAAAGCCTTTATATGTTCTTCCAGGTTAAGTTTAATCTTATTCTCCGAACCTGAATACGTATGTATAAGATACCACTTAGCAGTTTTACTTTCTTCCATTTACTTAGATATCACTGCCTCCAAAGCTCTGGCAAACAGATGATCCCATATACCTATATACACAGCCCAAAAAACAACAAAACTAAACACAACAACGCTGTAATTGAACAATTCCTTCCCAGTGGGCCAAATTACTCTTTTTAAAAGCTCTACTTTTACACCACGCAAAAAATCTGTAAAGCCTTCTTTCTTTGGCCTTACTGTCCTTTGAACTGATTTCTTTTTTATCTTATCTTTTTTATTCTTCGCCATAATAAGTGGCAGGTCCGGAGGGGCTTGAACCCCCAACCCTCGGTTTTGGAGACCGATGCTCTACCAATTGAGCCACGGACCTACTATGCCTTTACCTCCTTATGAAGAGTATGCTTTTTACAATATTTACAGTACTTCTTAAGCTGCAACTTTCCTCTATTTGTTTTCTTATTCGTTGTTGTTGTATAATTCCTTCGATGACATTCCGTACATTCAAGAAGAACAATTTCTCTCATTATTATACCTCCTATTCTATCACTTTAGTGACAACACCTGCACCTACAGTTCTACCACCTTCACGAA
>CAYONU010000082.1:0-3509 GCA_964405445.1 uncultured Caldisericales bacterium
CTGAACGCAGTGAAGAATCTCGTCTTTCAAAAGAGAGACCCTTTATAAAAATAGACTTGCTTTCACAAAGAAAAGAGAGTGGAAAGACAGAACTCTTCACTTGCAACAGAAAATAGCATTTGTTATTTTGAAGATCTTTTCGGATGTATTTGTGATCCAAAGTGAGCTAAGTATATTGATTTAAAAATTATTTTAAGTAGAATGTTACGGCGGAGGTGAAAGATGGAAAACTTTATAGAAGAGCACAAAGAGGATTTAATAGAAGTTGTAAGAGAAGTACTCAAAATTAAAAGTGTGGAAGACAAAGCAGATGGAGATGCACCGTTTGGAAAAGGTGTAAAGGATGCATTGCAATTTGCACTAAAGACTGGGAAGGATCTGGGTTTCGAAATAAAAAATCTAGATAATTATGCAGGATACGTTGAGTACGGCAAAGCAAAGGGATTGATAAGTATCTTGGGGCACCTTGACGTTGTGCCAGAGGGAAAAGGTTGGACACATATGCCATACGGTGCTGAAATTGAAGGTGGCAAGATCTATGCAAGAGGCGCAAGCGACGATAAGGGGCCTATTATGGCAGCTTTATTTGCTTTATATGCAGTAAAGGAGATGAAAATTCCTCTAAAGAAAAGAGTAAGAATTGTCTTTGGTACAAACGAAGAGTCAGGATGGAAAGGCATCAATTACTATAAGCAGCATGAAAAGGAACCACTTATTGGCTTTACACCGGATGGAGACTTTCCAGTTGTTAACCGTGAGAAAGGTATACTAAATGTTTTTTTAGTGAAGAAATTTGCATTACCCAATACAGATATCATTATTAATGGAGGCGAACGTCCTAATATGGTGCCAGATTATGCAGAGGCAGATATAGACAATCTTCCAGATGATTTTTATGCTCCGAAAAATATAACTATTTCGGGAAATAAAATCATAGCAAAAGGAATCTCTGCCCATGCAGCACATCCTTGGAAAGGGAAGAATGCAATAGTTTTACTCTGCAAAGCTTTAGAGAGGTTAAATATCAGGGAAGATGTTAAATCTATTATAAAATTCGTATCAGATGAAGTTGGAAGCGATGTATATGGTAAGAAGTTAGGCATTGCTTTTGAGGATAAACTCTCCGGCAAGCTTACGTTGAATCTTGGCATATTAAAAGTGGACAAAACACAGGGAGGAATAACATTTAATATACGTTATCCTATTACGGATAAAGCAGAAAGAATTGTAAAAGGCATAGAGAAAAAAGCAAAAGAATATGGACTTGCAATTCAAACAATAAAGGATTCAAAGCCACTCTTTGTAAGAGAAGAAGAACCTATTGTACAGGAGCTCCTCGGTGTATACGAAGAGGAAACAGGTGAGAAGGCTTATACAATGGCTATTGGTGGAGGAACATATGCAAGGGCAATGGAAAAAGGTGTTGCGTTTGGTCCTGTATTTCCCAATACAAATTCAGTAGAGCATCAACCTGACGAATACATTGCTATAAGCCACCTTGTGAAACTTGCAAAGATCTATGCGAGAGCAATACAAAGGCTTGCAGATTAAAATTCCTGTTCACGATTTTTCACTTCATAAGACATTACTCTGCGGCCAAACGTTCAGGGTTTTTAAAAAAGGCAATGATTTTATTGTCCCTTTTCAACGTTCGGTTTTGAAACTTTCACAAGATAATAATGAGCTGCATTGTGATGTATATGGAAAACCTATTTCTGAACAGGAGCTAAAAAGATTTCTGGGTCTAAACGATGACATAGAAGTGATTGACAGAGAACTTTCCGGAAAGGTAGAGAACTTTTCAGCAGTCATTCGGTATGGGAAGGGGCTAAGAATTATGTGTCAAAATCCATATGAAACCACGGTTTCCTTTTTATTTTCTATACAAAGTAATATTCCTGTAATAAAAAGTAGACTAAATCTTCTCTCTGAAATAGCAGGAGAAGCTATACAGGTGGAGAATAAAACGTATTATCTTTTTCCTGAGAGCAAAGAATTGAGGCGTATGAGCAGAAAAGAGACTGAGAAATTGCACCTTGGTTTTCGTGAAAAATGGTTTTTAGAATTTGTACAAAAATACGACGAAGGATTTTTTGAGAATTTATCCAAAAAAAGTTTTGAAGAAGAGGAAAGTACACTGTTAAACATAAAAGGAGTTGGTGTAAAAGTGGCTCACTGCATACTACTCTTCTCTATGAATGAGCTATCTGCATTTCCTGTGGATGTGTGGATTAAAAGGGGTATGGAAAAGTTATTTAACATAAAAAGCAGTAGCAGAAAAGTTGCAGAAGCTGGCAGACAGCTGTTTGGCAGGTATGCAGGTTATGCACAAGAATATATGTATTATTATATGCGAAATGTTATGACAATGCGCAAGTCTTTTGCAAGTAAAAAGAATCAGGAAATTTCCTGATTCTTTAGTAATAGGTGAAATTGTAACTATTCTATAAAGATTACAGAGGGAAAAACTCTCCAATACCTTTCGGGAAAGGAGTCACATCTTCGATGCGTTCTGCACCTGTGACGAAACGCACAAAACGCTCAATACCTATACCAAAACCTGCGCTCTTTGGAAAACCAAATTTCTTACCGAACTCAATGTACCACTTGAACTGCTCCGGACTTTGGCCTTTTTTTGAAATGCGTGTATATATTTGATTTAATTCAAATTCTCTTTCGCCACCTGATGAGGCTTCCCCAAAACCTTCGGGATAGATCAAATCCATATCAAGTAAAATACCCGGGCGTTCTGGATCCTCTCTATCGTAAAATTCTCTGTGTTTAAGAGGAACGTCTATAATCCAAAAAGGCTCTTTTGCTTTCTTTGACAGCTCCTCCTCAAATTTATCACTAAATTCGTTGTATGCATCCGTGAAAGTAACTTTCTCGAATGGCTTGGAAGGAATTTTCAACTTTCTGCCGAGAGAGGAAAGAATGTCGCTGTCGCACTCTATTATCTTTTTCATTGTATAAATGATAAGGTCCTCCGCTAAATCCATCATTTCCTCTCTTGTAGCAGCTTTCTTCTCTACATCAATTTGAGTAAATTCTATGAGATGCCTTCCAGTTATTTTTCTTTTCTCTGGCTCAAGTCTTATATTAGGTGAAAAGGCAAAAATCTTATCCGCTATGTGCAACGCAAGCTGCTTATGAAAGATCATACTTTTGGTAAGCTCGTATGTATGTCCATATATTTCAACTTGAGATCTACTTGTAGGGTGATTTAGAGGATCTGTAACACCCGAAATAATGACGGGCGGCAGTTCTACAAAGTCCCTGTCCTTTAAAAAATCACTCATAAACCTTCTTGTATCACTGTGAATTTTCAGTGCTTTCTTCAAAAATGGAGAAGTAAATTTTTCTCCGTAGTCTTCTATTTGCATTTTTTCCTCCTTGTATAATTAAAATTTTTATAGTATAACAAAAAAAGACTTTCAGTCAATAATTGTTCACAGAGTTTTTATACCTATTGCATTTTAAATTATAGTACAAAGAGTCTCTCTTTTGAA
>CAYONU010000083.1:0-3501 GCA_964405445.1 uncultured Caldisericales bacterium
TTTCAAAGAGAAGATGAAAGCAGGAAAAATTAATCCGTTTGGTAAATTAGAAAGTATGTTGTATTGTCAAATATTATCCAATGACCGCTTTTTCTTGAAGGAGTTTTCCTGTCTTGAAACGTTCCAACGTAAGGTTATCTGCCTCGGGAATATACATGTTGCCTTGAGTAACGAGAGAAGCAAGGAGTCTTCCCACAACTGGGCCTAACATAAATCCATGCCCTGAATAGCCACAACCCAATATAAATCCACTTACCTCCGTAGGGCCTAATATTGGGTGATGGTCTGGCGTTACAATGTAAAAGCCAGCCCATTGTCGCATTATATTGACTCCTGAGAGAATAGGCAGGACATCTACAACCTCTTTTGCATACTCTTCAAGGAAATTTAATGTAGAGTTAATCGATGAAATAGGAGGTTCGTTCAAATCTGTTCCTCCTACAATCCGCCCTCTGTGCGTTTGTAGAAAGTACAACTCTCCTTTTACAATCATTGGCCCTAAAAAACTCTTTATGGGTTCACTCGCTGCGATCTGGTGCCTGTACGGCACAAGAGGGAGTTCCACGTTTACAAGCTCTGCAATATGCTTTGCACCATAGCCTGCACCATTCACTACGGTATGGGTTGCATATATATCTTTATTTGTAACAACCTGCTGAATTACACCATTTTTTACTTTAATACTTTCTACCTCTTCAAATGTATTTATCTCTACACCTTTCCCTTTTAAATAAATTTGCAATGCATCCACTACATCAAACGGGTATGCACTCCCATCTGTAGGACACCAACTTGCACCCACTATACCATTTGTATTCAATTCAGGTACCACTTCTTTTGCATCTTCCTTTGATATAATTTTGCTCTCCACGCCAAATAAGTTCTGCAATTTCACGTATTCCCCGTACTGCTTAAGTTCGCTTTCTCTTTCTAAAAGCCAAAGGTATCCACCCTGTCTGAAGTGAATAGGTAAAGGAAGATCATTATCCCATTCCCTCCATAACCTTACACTTTCCTTCATTAGAATGATGTGCTCCTTCGTAGTAAACTGCTGCCTTATGCCAGAACCACAACGCTCCGTTGAGCCTGAACCTAAGTAAGACTTCTCTATAATGGATATATTCTTAACGCCTTCTTTTGTCAAGTAATACGCTGTAGAAAGACCTGTAATACCACCCCCGATAATAATAACATCACGCTTCTTCATCTTTTTTCTCCTTAAATATTCCAAATGGTACTGGAGATTCAGGTGGACGTGCTGCAGGACGACCCACTTCATTAACCTTCTTTTTAAGTTCTTTTGCAAGGATCTTTTCTGCAAGTGGAATGCACGTTTTTCCCTGACAAGGACCTGTTCCTAATTTTAAATGTCGCCTCAAGGATTCAATATCCCTATATCCATTACTAATAGCATCTTTTATATCTTTTAACGTGATATCCTCACACCTACAGATGATAATTTCATTATCGCTCATTTTATCACCTCTATATTTCTCACTTCGTATACAAGCTCTGGATCATCAAATTCTACCGTAACAACAGTAGAGTATGTACCCTTTTCCGGAAAGATAACTTTTATCACAATGCCTTTACCTATTTTTTCGCCTTTTCTATCCAGTAAGTTTACTGTCTTTCCCTTTTCTGGTGTCGGTAGCATTTCATATGGCATTGTTACTCTTCCTTTACCATCTTTTATATTGATGAGAAACATCGCAAGACCTGGGCATACTGCAACACAGTTTCCACAGCCAATGCACTTATCAAAATTTACTTTTGGTGTGCTATTTATTGTCTCCATTGAAATTGCATTTACAGGGCAAGATGTAACACAAGGGTTACAAGGAATTTCTTGCACACACTCCGAAACAGCAACAAAACCTTTTTTAATTCTTTCCATTGATGGAAAATCATTCTTTAAATCATCTTTTGTGAGAAAACCATCTTTTAGATATTCATTCATACTGTGCCTCTTTTAATCCTTCTCTTATCTTTTTACCGAACGGTCCACTTCTCAATCTTTTTAATTCTTTCATAGCTTGTTCCTGCTCCTCTTTTACATCCTTTCCTTTTTTAGCAAGTACGGAATATGCTGCAACTACTCCTTCTAACATAGCAGTGGATGCTTCTTCAATACCTGTAATATCTCCGGCAACGAAAACATTTTTTAAAGATGTTTCAAGCGTATTTTTCCTCAGAGGTACATATCCACCTAAAGAAGGCACATATTTTATATCGCACCCAGCTTGTGCAAGCAACGTTACTGATGGTATAAGACCTGTAGATAGGCATACAGTATCTACATCCCATACCTTTTCTGTACCTTGTATCTCTTTAAAATCTTTATCAAGCGATACAGTGATTGCTTGTTCAACATGGTTTATCCCTTTCACTTCCTTGATTGTAGTACTTGTAAGAATAGGTACACCAAAGCGTCTGAGTTTTGCACTATGCACAAAGTAGCCGCCAATTCGTGGCATTGCCTCCACTACAGCTTTTACTTCCACGCCTGCTTGAAGCAACTGGTATGAAACGATCAACCCAACATTACCTGCACCTACCATCAATACAGATTTGCCTGGCCTTATGCCAAATACATTTGCCAAGGTTTGGGCTGCACCTGCACCAAACACACCGGGTATATCATTCCCGGGAAAAGGCAGCATTTTTTCTGCTGCACCTGCGGCAAATACAAAGTAATTACTCTTGACTTTAATAAATTGGTTGCCTTTGAATATGCCAAGTGTGTCAGAAGGATAGAATCCAAACGCACTGCTATTTGTAAAATATTTGACACCTTGCTCTTTTATTGAGTGAATCATCTCAGACGCAATTTCTATCCCTCTTGTACCTGCTCTTTCCTTTTTTGAGCCAAAAAATTTATGCGTTTGTTTAATAAGCTGACCACCAAGCTGAGGATTTTGCTCAACGATGAGTGGTGTTATACCATATTTTTTAAGTGTAAGTGCAGCACTTAGTCCAGCAGGTCCTCCACCCACAATTGTTACATCTTCTTTTATTTCTTCTGTTTGGGGAAAGTGTACTATCTCATCCGGCTTTTCACCCATACCTCTTTGCCTTTCGACAACCATTCCTTCTCTTGCAGGAAGGATGCAAGTCCTTACATTAGGTACACCATTTACACGCATCATACAGGATGAACATTTCCCTATAGCACAAAACATACCCCTGGGCCTATGAAGTTTAGAACTTTCAGAAAAAACATTTAATCCATTTCTGTACAGGGCCATCGCGACTGTTTCATTTTGATATGCTTCTATGCTTGTTCCTTCAAAGATGAAATGAATTTTACCTTTCCTTTCGAAATGCAGGATAGGATGCTTATCAATTTCCCTCATATCTACCTTCTTTCATCTATTATAATAATTATAATATTCCTCCTGCCGAACCTTTACGAATTTATAACCTGCAAATACTCAATAGTCCTTCTCCTTTTCATTAAAAAATAGTTGATAAAAGCATTTAAGGAATCCTTAAAAGAGT
>CAYONU010000084.1:0-3449 GCA_964405445.1 uncultured Caldisericales bacterium
TGATTGAGCAGCACAGAGGATGGGAACATTCCCCTATATTTATCTATAAAGAAGATTATTCTCAGTACGTTCCTCGGGGACATTACACGAGCTCTGAAAAGCTAAAAAATTATTTCAAAGCACTTATGTGGTATGGAAGAATGACTTCTCTTATCAAAGGCTCAAGCGGTAATTCTCCGGGTGAATCAAGTTGTAAGCCGGATGGAATTATCTCTACATATGATGCAAAGATTCAGACGCTTCAGGCAAGCCTCATAACGTATAATTTTTTGATAAATAGCGATATACAGAAAAAATGGTCAAGAATGTATGCAATCACGTCATTTATGGTTGGCATATCGGACGACCTCGGGCCTACGGAATATGGAAAGGTATTGAAAGATACCCTGGGGGAGAAAATAACTCCTGAGAAAATCGAACAAAATTACCCTGCAATACAAAAAGAATTAGCAGATTATCCTTACAACCCAAAAATTTACAGCGGGCTTGGCGGATGCCAGCTCCTTGTGCCCTGCCCCCCACTAACTGACGAAGAAATACAGCAATTAAAAGTACAGGCAAAGGAATTGCTGAACGGAACGAAAGGGTTCAGGATGATGGGGCAGAGGTTTACTCTGGACTCTTATCTTTTCTCAGAGATTGTTTCTCCTTATTCCGGTGAGTATATTGGAGAAAAAACACCGCTTCCCACCAATAAGCAGCCTTTCACATTTACCTGGAACGATCCTTATCCCAGTGAAAAAGAAAACCGTCCGTTTACCTGGGTAAAAACCGATGTGGAAGGCTGCAACGGAAGAGAAGTGAGGGGTTTCCCCAGAGGGCTTGACATAATGGCTTTGCTTGGATCAAATAGAGCAAAAGAAATTTTAAAAATTGAAGGAGATACAAATTATTCCGATTATGAAAAGAAGTTTGAAGAACTTAAAAAAACAGTAGATTCATTGAGTATGGATGACTGGTCTAAAAGCATATATATGAATTGGTTGTATGCACTGAGAGGACTCATCACCCCTTACGGTAAAGGTTATCAAACGTTTATGCAGACAACTGCATGGCAAGATAAGGAATTGAATACAGCACTTTCATCATGGGCGGAGTTAAAGCACGATACAATCCTTTACACGAAACAGAGTTATACTATGTCTGAAAAAGGGGAAGGAGCCACAATTCCGCTTAAGCCCTGCTCCGGATATGTAGAGCCGGTGCCAGAATTCTATTCAAGGCTTTTAACCATTACAAAAATGACGAGGGATGGATTAATAAAGCTCCTTCCAGAAGAAGAAATGCATAAAGTATACTTAAATTATTCGCTTCAAACACTTGAATATTACGTAAAGAATCTAAAGAACATTTCTGAAAAAGAATTAGAAAATAAAGAGCTCAAGGCGTACGAGTATGATTCAATAAAGCATTTTTCGGGTAGCCTTGAAGATCTCTTAAGGCATGTGCTTATGGGAGAGAAGTTAGATACAAAGATTTTTAAAACTTCAATGGTGGCAGATGTGCATACGGATGGCAACACAAAAATGGTACTCGAGGAAGGCACAGGCAATATCAAGACAATAATTGTTGCATTCAAGATACCGGACGGAAGAATTGTTCTCGGAGCAGGACCTATGATGAGCTATTATGAGTTCAAACAGCCGATGAAAAATAGGTTGACTGATGAAGAATGGAGAGATATGCTTAATGGTAAACATCCGGATACGCCTCCCTGGACAAAGAGTTTTTATGTAGGAACGGGGCATTAAGACTTGAACATTAAAAAGAAAGTTATTTTAATTGCTGCAATAGTTTTGCTGCTTATTGCAGGGAGTTTTTCTTTCATAAAACTTTCCAATGGTTTCTATGAAAATACTGTTTGTAGTGGGGTTACGCCCCACCACCTCCTTGCGAGAGACGTTATCACTGAGTTCTTCCAATACACATCAAAACACAGCAATCCAGATACAATTATCATCCTTTCTCCTGACCATTTTAATAAATATGATATATTTGGAGATAATTTTATTACAGTAAAGAGTGAGGACTTCTCTAATATCCAGATAAATACCGTCCTTCTGAAAAAACTTTCTCAAAACAACCCGATTGCGTTCAGTGACGCTGCTGTTGCAATGGACCACGGGGTTATGAACCTCATTCCTTTTGTTAAAAAATATTTCCCCAGGAGTAAAGTTGTGCCTTTCCTCATCCCTCAGAGCATCGATTACCCTGTTTTAAACAAATTTACAGAATCCTTAAATATGCTTGCCTCAAAAAGAACGCTTGTAATTGCAAGTGTTGACTTCTCTCATTATCTACCAAAAAATGTTTCCGATTTTCACGATGTAAAAAGCATCAGGACTTTAATGAACTTTGAAAAAGATGATTTTGACAAAATAGAAGTGGACTCCTGGCAGTCTCTCTATGTAGCAAGATATTTTGCACAGATTAGAAAGATGGAGTGCCCCCATATTATTGCACACAAAAATGCAAATGACTATGTCAAGAACACTACACTTTATTCAACAACATCGTATTTCAGTGTTGCCTTTGGGAAAGGAAAACCCAAAAAGTTTTTGAGCGATACAAAAACAATACTTTTTGTCGGAGATATTATGCTGGGCAGGACCGTGGGGAACCTCATTGAAAGAAATCGGCCACTTTACCCTTTTGAAAAGATACGGAGGGCCCTGAGAGGGATAGATTTTGTTGTAGGAAACCTTGAGGGGCCCATTTCAAAAACGCCCGTGCAGTTTCCAAAAGGCGCATTGAAATTTTGTTTTAAAGAAGAAGTCGTAAAAGGCCTGTCAGAAGCTCATTTTAACCTTCTGTCGCTTGCAAACAACCATACATTTAATATGGGAGAAAAAGGGTTGGATGAAACGCGGGATATATTAAAGAGCAATGAAATTAATTTTGTTGGTGACCCCATAAAAGCAAGCCCTGAATTTTGTTTTACAAAAGGTGATATTGCTTTCCTTGCATTCAACACAATAAATAATTTTAACTATGATGATGTTATGCAAACGATAAAAACAGTGAGGAAAGCAAACCCGGATAAATTTTTAATTGTGATATTTCACTGGGGATTTGAATATGAAGAAAGGAGTTCGGGTATTCAGAGAGATTTAGCACACAGAGCAATGGATAACGGGGCAGATCTTATCATCGGGTCTCATCCTCACGTTGTTCAGGAAATAGAGTTATACAAACCGAAAGGCGCAGAAAACGAAAAACTCATCTTTTACTCATTAGGAAACTTTGTTTTTGACCAGTACTTCTCAAAAGAAACACAGCAAGGCCTTGCAGTAGGATTGGAACTTTCAAAAGATAAAGAAATTTTTCGCCTGTTTCCAATTAAGAGTAATCTCTCACAGCCAGAGCTGATGAATGCCACTGAATCAAAAGCATTTTTAGACGACCTTTCTAAAATTTCCAGTAAGTCTCTGCAAGAAGAAATTAAAAAA
>CAYONU010000085.1:0-3172 GCA_964405445.1 uncultured Caldisericales bacterium
AGAACAAAAAAGCATATAATTTGTTATTTACTGGTGTGCTTTTGAACATTAAAATACTCACTGCCTATTTCTTTCAGTTTATCATAGTCAGGGATTACATATGAAATCTTATTGATATAACCATCAGTTCCCGGGAAAGGAATTATGTTTACGTCCTTATCGGTATCATTTCTTAAAAGAAGTGCAATCTTTGTCATTTGAGATGTAGTAAGGTTCGTGTATACTGCATCGCCGACTGCTTTTGCAATGGATGGAAGTTTCCATATTGTATTCCAGTTTTTACTCTGATTTACAACTGCTTTAATAAGTTTTTGTTGCCGTTCTACCCTACCATGAATTACACCATCTTCGGTTCTTAAAAAATCACCATACCTATCATAGCGGAAGCGTGCATATTCAAGCGCTTTTTCCCCATTGAGATGCTGCATTCCTGGATTTAAATCAATTTTCACATCGCCCAATTTTGAATGGTAATGCATAGGTTCATCCACATTAATATCTACTCCACCTAATGCATCGATGACTTTTTTAAATCCATTGAAGTTTACAACGAAAAAGTATGGAATATCGCCTTTTTCTAATCCTAATAAATTTTCTACAGTTTTGGCACTGAGCTCAGGTCCTCCGTCACTAAAATACACAGAGTTGTAAGCAGCATTGATTTTATCGTAGCTATGTCCTGGGATAAATACACGTGCATCACGAGGAATAGAAAGCAAATTTACCTTTTTATTTTTAGGATTAATATTAACGAGGATAATTGTATCCGATCTTCCAGACTTGTCCCAACTTCTTTGGTCCGTACCTAATATAAGAATATTTATGTTTCTTGTAAAAACCAGAGGAACCTCTGTAATTGTATTTCCAGGTTTATTATTTACTTTGCTTATGCTTCTTGCAGTGTTTAATACATAAATGCCTATAACTGCAATGATGATGACAACAATCCATATGATGATCTGCTTTAAAAAGTTCTTCATATTATAAAAGTTTTAGAAGGAAAGGACCAAATAAAAGAGATATTGTTGACATTAACTTTATCAATATGTTGAGAGATGGACCGGCGGTATCCTTCAGCGGATCTCCAACTGTATCACCTACGACTGAAGCTCTATGTGCCTCAGAGCCCTTACCTCCAAAATTGCCTTGCTCAATAAATTTCTTCGAATTATCCCAGCTTGCTCCTGCATTAGCCATAAAGATAGCAAGCAAAACTCCGCCAATGAGGGCACCTGCAAGTAGTCCCCCAACTGCTTCTTTTCCAAACTTACCAAATATAAGAAATATTACAAAAGGAGCAACGACAGCAATGAGAGATGGCTTTACCATATTCCTTAATGCGCCTTTTGTACTGATTGCAACGCATCTCTTATAATCTGGATCTGCTTTTCCAAGCATTAACCCGGGTATAGAATGAAACTGTCGCCTCACCTCTTCAACCATAAGCCCCGCTGTATCGCTCACAGCCATAATGGAGAAAGATGAAAAAAGAAAAGGAAGTGATCCACCGATTAGGGCGCCTGCAACAACATATGGGGAAAGCAATGACAATACATTTAAGTGAACAGCTTTTGTGTAAGATGAAAAGAGTGCTAGCGCCGTAAGTGCAGCAGAACCAATTGCAAATCCCTTTCCCATAGCAGCTGTGGTATTACCCAACGCATCTAAAATATCTGTTCTTCCACGCACTTCTTCGGGCAATCCTGACATTTCAGCAATACCACCTGCGTTATCAGCAATAGGGCCATAAGCGTCAACACTTAAACTTATACCTAACGTTAGCAACATTCCGATGCCAGCAAGCGCAATACCGTAGAGGCCAGTGGCCATATAAGAAACGACTACGCCTGCAGCAATAAATATAAGAGGAAGAAATGTACTCTGCAGCCCAATTGACATTCCGGAAAGGATTGTTGTAGCGGCACCGCCTTCTGAAGAAGCTTTTGCAATAACCTTAATTGGTTTCCCTGCAGTATAGTACTGCGTAACAAATCCAACAGCAAGGCCAACAACAAGACCAGTAAATACAGCTATAAATGCACCTATGCTGTGTAATACTGTTTCGGCAAGATAAAAGACGAGTAATACAGCTATTATGTTTGCGACAATTGTACCTGTATTTAGTGCTTTTTGTGGGTTTGCCTTGCTCTTGGTGCTGATAAGCACAAAAAGTATACCAATAATAGAAGAAAGAATGCCGTATCCAGCGATGAGGTATACAAATTTTATCCCCTTTACGCCGAAAACAATGCTGCCTAATATGATGCCACTTAGTATTGAACTAACATAGGATTCGTACAAATCTGCGCCCATCCCTGCTACATCTCCTACATTATCGCCGACATTATCTGCAATAACAGCTGGATTTCTTGGGTCATCTTCAGGTATACCTGCTTCTATTTTACCGACAAGATCAGCACCAACATCAGCTGCTTTTGTGTATATACCTCCACCAACACGAGCAAACAGAGCTACAAAACTTGCGCCCATCGAATATCCAGTAACAACGATAAGTGGACTGATCTGGGAAGAAATAAAATGTGAAGAAACCAAATATGTAGAAAGAGATCCTAATATACCCAAGCCTGCAACAGTTAACCCCATTACAGCACCCCCTGAGAAAGCTATTCGCAGTGCATCTCCTATCCCTTTGCGAGCTGCCTGTGTAGTCCTGCTATTAGCGTGTGTTGCAATTGTCATTCCAAGAAAACCTGATAGAACAGAGAGTATTGTACCCCACACAAAGCTGACAGCTACATACCAGGATATGGCAAGGCCGATGATAGCTGCAAAGATTAACACCCAGATAAGCATAGTTTTATATTCCTCAATAAGGAAAGCAGAAGCACCTTTTTGAATAGCGGAAGAGATCTTTACCATTAGTGGATTGCCTGGATTTTTCTTCATAACAAAAATAGCGAGGAAAGCAGCAACAGTTAGTGATAAAATGCCAAAAAAAATCACAACATAAAAATTCTCCATTTTTATCCTCCTAAATCAACACATTTTCCATTATATGGAGCCGACGATCTGATTTGAACAGATGACCTGCTGATTACGGATCAGCTGCTCTACCAACTGAGCTACGTCGGCTTTTGCTTTTTCTTATTAAATACGAAAATGGAGCGGAAGACGGGATTCGAACCCGCGACAACTGCCTTGGCAAGGCAGT
>CAYONU010000086.1:0-3128 GCA_964405445.1 uncultured Caldisericales bacterium
CCTTTTTAATTTTTAAGTTTAATTGTTTTTACAGTATATTGATTTCTCATTTTTGTCAAAATATTAAGAAGGGGGCAAACTGCCCCCTTTCTGGTTAAATCAAAAGCGAAAGAATTGCTTTCTGTATGTGCAGCCTATTTTCAGCCTGGTCGAATACAACAGAGTGAGGCCCATCAATAACAGAATCTGTAATTTCTTCTCCTCTGTGGGCTGGTAAGCAGTGCATTACTATTACTTCTTTTTTTGCTTTTTCTACGATTGAATCGTTTACTTGGTATGGTCTCATTACTTTTACCCTCTCATTATGTTCTGCTTCTTCGCCCATGGATGCCCATACATCAGTATATATAACATCTGCACCCTCCACTGCTTTTTCTGCATCATTTGTAATAAATACAGAGCTGCCTGATTCCTTTGCAAAACGTTCTGCATCTTTCACAACATCTTTTTTGGGCTCATATCCTGCGGGAGTTGCTACTGCAACATTCATACCAAGTCTCGATGCTCCAAAGAGTATTGAATGACAAACATTATTTCCATCTCCAAGATAAGCAATCTTTACACCTTCAAGACGTCCTTTCTTTTCCTGGATTGTGAGAAGGTCTCCCATAATTTGACAGGGATGTGTATAATCTGATAGAGCATTTATGACTGGTACTGTACCATAATCTCTTAGATCTTCCAGCGTTTTGTGAGAATACACTCTTGCCACAATGCCGTTAAGATATCTTGATAAAACCTTCCCTGTATCTGCTACAGTTTCTCCGCGCTTTAGTTGCATGTTTGATGTATCCAGGATAAGTGCCTGTGCCCCAAGCTGGTAAATTGCGACTGCAAAAGAGACTCTTGTGCGGGTGGATGGCTTTTCAAAGATTACACCGATAGATTTTCCATTGAGCAGTTTCTCGTCCTTTCCTGCATAATGGTCAAGCTTTAATTTCTCTCCTTGAGTAAGAATCTCTTCGAGTTCTTCCCTTGAAAAATCCTTAATCGTAAGAAATGATTTGCCTTTAAGATTTACTGCCATTACTTTCCTCCAAAATATTTTTTTATTATATCTTCAAGATTGGGCTTTCCAATCTCTTCAAGTTCATAGCGAATTCTCACTGCAGGTTTATTGAGTTTTACAACTCTTCTTAAATCGATCGGCGTTCCAATAACAACAAGATCAGCTGGTATTCTATTAATTGTTTCTTCTAATTCCTTTATCTGGGTAGGGCTGTACCCCATTGCAGGTAATACATTCCTCGTTTGCTTGTATTTCTCGTATGTATCCTTAATTGTTCCGACTGCGTAAGGATAAGGGGAGATAATTTCTTTTGCCCCCCACTTCATAGCTGCCACATAACCTGCGCCATAACTCATCCCACCGTGTGTAACTGTAGGACCATCTTCCACAATAACAACTCTTTTTCCTTTGATTGATTCGTTACCTTCCAGATATACAGGCGATGCTGCGTCAACGATTATTGCGTCAGGATTAATTTCTCTTGCACTGTTTCTTATTTCTTCGATTGCATCAAATGATGCAGTATCTTCTTTATTTATCACAATAACATCTGCCATTCTGAAATTTGTTTCTCCGGGATAATACTTTGTTTCATGTCCTGGACGCAATGGGTCAGCTACAACAATTTGTAAATCCGGACGATAAAAAGGAATATCATTATTTCCACCATCCCAGACAATAATATCTGCTTCTTTTTCTGCTTCTTTCAGAATTTTTTCGTAATCTACTCCTGCATAGATAATCGCACCCAGATCAATATGCGGCTCGTATTCCTCTCTTTCTTCAATGGTGCATTCATATTTGTCGAGATCTTCATAAGTTGCAAATCTTTCAGCAATCTGCTTTGAAAGATCACCATACGGCATAGGATGACGGATAGAAACAACCTTTTTGCCCATATTCCTCAAAGTTTTTACTACTTTTCTTGTTGTTTGACTCTTTCCACAGCCTGTTCTCACCGCACATACAGAAATTATCGGTTTACTTGATTTAAGCATTGTACTGTTTGGGCCCATAAGCCAGAAATCTGCGCCAGCTGCCATTACTTCTGATGCTTTATGCATTACATACTCATGTGGAGCATCACTATAGGCAAATACTACTTTATCTACTTTATTCTTTCTGATAAGCTCTGTAAGCTCTGATTCAGGATAGATTGGAATACCTTTGGGATAGAGTTTTCCTGCAAGCACTGGTGGATAAGTCCTTCCCTCGATGTTGGGAATCTGTGTTGCAGTAAAAGCAATAACGTTGTACTGTTCGTTGTCCCTGAAATAAACATTAAAATTGTGAAAGTCTCTTCCTGCTGCCCCCATAATAATAACTTTTGTTTTTTCCATGGTACACTCTCCTTTCGAAAATTTTTATACCAGTGCAGTATAACATTCTAAAAATTTATGTCAATGGAAATACAGGCTACAACAAGTTGACTCCTATGGATTTCTTCCTAAAATATTATCCAGGGTTTCAAGTGTGTAGAACTTATAATTTTTTAAAAATTTGGTATATACTACAATAAGAAGTTGAATTTTTGCAAGGAGGCGAGATGATTTTAATTGAAAACGGTACAATTTTTACAGCAACAAAAGGTGTTATTAGAAGTGGCTCTGTTCTTTTAGGAGACAATGGTAGAATCAAGGAAGTGTCAAAAAGCAAAATCAAGGCAAAGGCAGAAAAGATAAATGCAAAAGACAAATTTATTTTCCCGGGATTTATTGATGCACACTCCCATTTGGGACTTTTTGCACTTGAAAGTGGAATGGAAGATGCGGATGGAAATGAGATGACGAATCCAACAACTCCCGCGATGCGTGCAATAGATGCAATTAACCCATAGGATCCTGCTTTTAAAGATGCGCTTAGTGCAGGCATTGTACTTATTTTTACTGGACCTGGTTCCGGGAATGTAATTGGTGGTCAGAGCTTGCTTATGAGAACATATGGGAAAACTGTAGAAGATATGGTATTGATAAACGGTGCAAAAGTGAGTATGGCGTTGTTTAACGGAGAGCCGTGGGAAACAAAAACAAAGGTTGAAAAATTAGAAATGGGCAGAAGACTTTATGGACAAAATAAAATATAAACCGATTGGTATTATTACCTAAGGCGATATCACCTA
>CAYONU010000087.1:0-3092 GCA_964405445.1 uncultured Caldisericales bacterium
CTGCTATACCATACTTTCTGCAGGTAGACGCAATTGTTTCCATACCCTTCTCCCCTTCTGTAAGGATCTGAATGATCTGCTCTACTGTAAAATTTCTCTTCTTCATAAAGCTGACCACGCTCCTTTCATTAATTTAATATTATTCTGCATTACTTACTTAACAAAACCCTCTCATTGGTTTTGTCTCAAATTTGGGAAGCAGGGCAATCCTATTGATTGCAAGTGCTACAACAATCTGTGGTTTATCAAACCTTTTATTTTTGCTATGCCCTCTTTTCCTTAAGTTATCCTCTCTATCTATCTCAAAGTATGTAGTAGATGTATCATAGAATACGATGAATGGTTTTCTGTTGAATAGGTTTGATACTGAAAGATAAATATTTCTTTCCAATTCATCCTTGTTCTGCAAAAGAAAGTCCATTGCCCTGTACATATGATGTAGGGATATCTCTTCTTTTTCCTTGAAGTATACATCTTCTCTTATCCATTCATATGTTCTTCTCTTTGAGTAAGGATTAACTGCTCTGTTCATTACTTCTGATAGGGTTGTTCTCTCTATGGGAAGCTCATACTTTCTTTTCTTAAGTAGTGCTTTGATTGTTTCATCAAGTGAAAGCATATGCCATACTTCTTCTAATAGGTATACCATACTAAACTGTTTTGCAGAGATGGAAAGGTTTTCTTCTTTTGTATACGTTCTCTCTTTCTCAGGAAGGAATGCTTCAAATGATTTGATTGCCCTTACTACTCTTTCATAATCAATTCTATCTATTCTCCCTAAGTTGTATATCACTTTTACCTCTGAGCGCTTTCTTTCTCTGTTCCATTTATTCTCACAGAGCTGGGCATATTCTACTACATTACCGTTCTTATTCTTTCTCCTTACTATTCTTGGATACATAGATCACTCCTTTATCTCTTTTTTTCATCCAATGTATCAATTTATCAATTACAACATTAATATATCTTGCTTATACAATAGATGAAACTAGTATAATATTATATAAAAATGAATGCAGAAGTCTGTCAACTACATATCCTAAATTCGTGTATCTATGATAAACAAAAATCCAGCAGTTTCACCTTAAAGAAATCCCCTATTTACCTACAAACTATGTTTTGAGACATAAGGAGAACTGTCAAAGTGGAGTTAAACTCTTCTTACCACTTTCACAAATGTAGCCATATCACCAAACAATGGAGAAATCAAACAGCAATTCTTCTTATAGATAAATCCATGGGCTTCCTTACTGAAATTTCCTCGCGAAAATTTCCCTTTATTCATTCATACAGGGACCCATAGATTCTGCAAGTTCCTACAAGAATTTTGCAACGCTCTCATGTGCAAGGCCGAGCTCTCCCTTTATCTTGCATCTTGCTATAATTTTGGTATCTCTGTATTTCCATTCAAAAAGTCATAAAGGAGAATATATGCTGCATGGCTCCATGCAAGAGGTGTAGCTGATTCTGTTAGTTTGCCATCCTCAAACACCTGCTCTGGCAAAAGATAAGTAGGTGTCGCAAAATGCTCAATAGCCCGTAAATAGCTTCCTGCATTCCTACCCCTCATCAATTCGTATATTCCTCTTTCTGCAGTAAGAATCACCCATAGCCTGCCTTTTGGCTGCTTTTCGTCAAATCCATAAATATCTCCGTTATACCTGTAAAATGAAGGCCCTTTTGGGGTTTCTACACGCAAAACATTATCCACAGCTGCGATGCTGCTTTTAATAAAATGGTGATCTGGTACATACAGGCCGGTAAAAACAAGGTATAGAAAATCAGTAGAAATCATTTCGAATGGAAGAAAATATTCTCCTTTCAAACGCATTTTATCTTTATCAGAATTCCCATTCGACACACGTACAAAATATTCTCCAGGAGGAAAAATACCGTTTTTTGTGTAACAATGCTGCGGAATTAAGCGAATAAATTCACGCGCTTTTTCTTCATATATACCTGAGGGTAATCCTTTCTTTTCTCGCATAGAAGTATATAGTAGAAGTGCCCGTGCTTGAAGACTCATTGCATAAGGAGAAAATCCAGTAATTTCCTCCCAGCGCTCCTGCTCGCTCCAGGGCCCATGCTTTACAATGTAGTTTGCACTATTTTCCAGCTCTTTAATCAAATCATCTCTATTTAAAAAGTAAGCAAGGATTATAGGAAATGCCACCTGATCCATCTGAGTTGCGTTCCATCTTTCTTCTCCTTTAATTGTTGCATTCTGCTTGAAACTCCCATTAGGCCTTTCCAGTTTTTCAAGCATGTAATTAAGGGCATTATTGGCGAATTCTCGGTCCCCGGCAGAAAGCACTGCAAGGGCACTGAAAAAGAGGTCTCTCACCCACACGAGATGATATCCATTCCGCTCTGAAAGGCTGGCTTTGCTTCCCCAGGGAATTGCAAGTGATGCAACAGTTGCACCTTTATAAGTTTTGTCCTCCATCGACTTTATGGTAACTATGCTTCTCCTGTAAAGGTCGCTTTTGCTACACACATTTAGCTTATTTATATAATTAATCCATCCATCAAAAAAATCTTTCTTAATTGCATCAAAACTCACATTTTCAGTTTCGAAAAGCGATTTTTCGGCTTTATCCACAGTATTTCCAAAAGAAATTGTCAGAGTAAAAAAATGAGTATTCACATTGATAAGAACAAAATTTTCAAAACGTTCAAAAGAGAATGGCACATTTAAATGGATAAGCAAATGAGTCTTCCCTGTTTTCAAAAAGACAGTCCTGTCATTTATTTTTCTAACTTCATTAATTTGAGGAAATGCAATCTTTAGTGTGTTTTTCTGATAATTTACTCTGTATTTTAAAAGCAGTGTATCATTACGCGGATTTGTTATAATTTCTTTCTCTATTTCAAAAGAAACAATTTTATAAAAAGGCACGGACAAATGAGGAATTTTTACCGAATAGTCAAAATTTGTTTCGCTTATACTGCCATTTAGAAAGAGAGTTACAGAATGTATTGCTATGGAATCAGGGGAAGGAAAATAAGTTTCTGTAAGCCTACCATTGCCTATTGTAAAATACACATGAGAAGCATCAGACAAAGCAGTGCCTATACCGTCTTTCCTGCCG
>CAYONU010000088.1:0-3083 GCA_964405445.1 uncultured Caldisericales bacterium
GGAGATGGAAATAATTAAAAAAATTTTATTGCTCTCTGTTATCACTTTAATGCTCTTTACATCATTTGGATGTAAAGAACGAACAACACTTGCTCCTACAACAATTGTTTCGCCTAAAGGAGTAAAAATCACAAATACTGTTGATGAGGTAAGATTTGAAACAGGTGCTTCTGACAATTTCATAAAAATTGTGTTCAACAAAGACATCTCACATTTACTAAAAGACGACATTTTATTTCACAGAAGCGGTGGCGCATGGGAAAAAGCGCAAATTAAAGCGACCAAAAATGCTCTCTTTATTGCGCCTCCGGAAGGCATCAGCTTATCTCAAATTACAGGCGTTTTTGTAGTTCCTAAAACGGCTCTTGCAGGGCTTGAAAACGATATATACATACAATTCTCACCTAAAGAAGCGCCTTTTTGTACGTGCGGCGAAATTAGCTCTCCTCGCATAAGCGGAAATAGCCAGAAAACCTACGGATGCTTTTATGACGAATCTACGTTCGGGCTTGAAAAAGACATTTTCCTTAATAAACATAAATCGTTTCTTTTTGGTAATGCAAAAGAATTGCATAACGGAGACAGTTTTATCATCGGATCTTTTGACGGGAAAAAGTACAATGTCAGCATAAATCTTACGCCAAAAGAGCAAATTCATGCAACAATAAATAAGGAGTATGTCCGTTCATTGCCTAAACCATTAAACAAAGATTCTTCCTATTTTGTTTATTCACATAGGCTGGAAGGGTACGTGATAGAGGAAATATTTACACGAAAAGAATCTGGCAAAATTAAATACGTTCCGTATTTTCCGCATCTCTATGTGAAAGCCCTGCCCGGCGGAGGCAGTGATTTTGAGGTACTAAGAAAAAGCACTTTCCCTCTGACACCTCAAGACATAGGAGTTTTTGAAACCTCTGACTTTACATTTGGTTTAAGGCATTTAATCCACCCGTCAAGCTTCTATAAATTTTCAAATCTGAGTGAAAACGATATATCCGCTGTTGTGCGCTACGAAATTTTTTTGAAAGATGAAATGGACAGGAGAATTGAGAACTTTGTATTCCCTGAGTGCCTTGCTGGGGTAAAGCCTTCTGTTAAGAAACTGTTTGACAAAGACATTTCACTTTCCCTAATCTTTTTGTCGCACATAAAAGAATCAAAACATGGCAAAATCGATGCAAAATGGCTCAATTCGTTGGTGCTTGATCTTGCAGATAACATAGGCAGGAATGCTGAAGAGAAACAAAAAATCAAAAAGCTATTTCGTTATCCATTTTCAGACAATTTCTCTGTAAAGGACAAAAATGATGTATTAAATACAAACAGTGATGCATGGCTTTACCTGTTGAATCTTGGAAATTCTGAGGTAAGTGCTCCAATCACGAAGGAAATAAGGGCAATCTTGAACAGATAACCACTTTTTGTAACAAGAGAATATATTGGCAGAATTTTATGCTCATTATGAACATAGTGATGAATTCTTATCTCTAAATTACGCTTTTCCTGATTTGAGCAGTTGAGGTAATATATCTTATTTAGGATCAAGTATTCTGCAAAAAGATGCATAATAGAAGCGGGAATGGACATACTGCTCGTAAAGGATTAGCTAAGGCACGGGAATATACAGAATATTGTTGTGTATATGTATGTTTCAAATTCTTTAAGGGATAATGCATACAAAAATGCACTTACAAACGGGAAGATAGTATAAGAAATAACAGGGATTTTTCTTATCTTTTTACAAGTTAAATAATAAATCAATAAAGTCTCAAAAACTTTTTTCAAAAATTCTCATGAAAAATATGGAACTTTTTTGCCCCTCAGGCGTCTAATATATAGGAGAATAAGTTTTTAAAGAAGATGCTAAAAAATAATAGGAAATTCTTATGAAGAATATAAAAAATTTGCAAGTTTATGAGTCTTATATATGAGAGAAAATTTTTTTTGATAGGAGATGCAATGAAAAGAAATGCAGAAAAAGAAGTTATTGTGAACGACCCGCCAGGCAAGTATGGCAATCTCAACCTTAACAAGCGGGCATTATTTTAAGGAAAACTTTATTTAAAGGAGATAATAGAGTATGAATAAATTAATCAAAAGTAAAAAACTTAGAGTTCTTTTGCTGGTGCTCATTGTTGTAATACTTGGTATAGTCATTTATGGCATCCCCGCAATGCTAATGAAAAATAGATCTGCTAACAATGATGTTACAAAACAGGGCACAACATCAAATGAGCCAGCAGGATACAGTAAAGCCGTTTATTTAATGCCTGTAACCTCCGGACAGATTACCAGGGAGGACTTAAATGCCCACCCAGAGATTTTACCAGTAACTGATTTTGCGTCCCTGGCTTCTCAAACCAATAGACATGTTGCTATATGGATTGATAAGGATGCGGTAAACCTATTGCCCGAAGGATGGCTCAGTCAAAAGCCACAAAAGTATTACCCGATTGTTTTGATTGGCTATAACAATGCACTTTATTCTATGCGTGAGAAATTGCATTTGCCGATTACTGGGCCTTGGGTTGATTGGAGTAAACAGAAATTAGAACCTGGCTTTAGCGTCTGGATGATAGAAAAAGATACCCCCAATGGAACATCTGCTTTTATGAAAAGTTATGCAGAGCCTGTAACGGCTGAACGCATTTTAGAGGTAAGCAACGAACTCCTCAAGAAGAGCTTCTCAATTATTGAATATAAGAACACTCAATACGGTTTTACTTTTTCGTTACCTTTAATCTGGCAAGGGTATTCCATAGTAGAGGGTGAATGGGAGGGGGAGGCCTTAGTTCAAGGAAGCGATGTGGTTGTTGAAAAAGGGCCAATAATACTCATAAGGAATCCTCAATGGACTTCCGCGAACCCAAGGCAGGATATCCCGATAATGATTTTTACAATTAGTGAGTGGGATGAGCTTCAGCAGGGTAAATTCCATATCGGTGAAGCGCCAATTGGTCCTGCGGAACTTGGGCGTAACAGCAAATATGCATTTGCAATTCCTGCACGCTATAATGTAGCATTTCCGCCAGGATTTGAAGAAGTTGAACAGATTTTTGAGAATCACCCTCTTAAATCAT
>CAYONU010000089.1:0-3067 GCA_964405445.1 uncultured Caldisericales bacterium
TTCAAGTGCTTATTTTTAGATGTATGATTTTTATCTGTCGCTTAAGTAGATGCTGAAGTCATTAGAAATGCTGACTAACATTGACATTTGCAGGAAACGCACTGTTGGAGTATAATATTGCAGAGTGGAGGTGACGCTGTAGATGAGTTTGGATAAAGCAGCAAGATTTGTCGAGGCACTTCTTAATCAAGAAAAGCTGAGTTATAAAATGGTACATAACAAGAACTCTATTGCTTTTGATAATCTGAGTATTGGTGAAGGTGCTGTAATTATACTTATCCAGCGTAGTATTTATTTGCTTATAAACCTTAAAAGGAAAAGTGAAATAAAAGAAATGGATGCCTTATGCAAAAGTTTTGAGAGACGTTTTAAGTCAGTAAAGTATATATTTTTGAAGAATGGTAATGGTATTACACTTCGATTGAGAATTCCCATTGCAGAGAGAGCGAATTTTAAGGTAATTCTTGTTGAGATAGATTCTGAGCTTCAGGGAGAGTTGTTTCCATTTTCACTCAATATTATTACTAAGGAGCCTAATACTTATTTTGTAAAGCAATATAGGCTGTGGAAATCTATTTCGCCTTTGGAGCAAAGTGGTATGATTGAAGATATACTTGTTCTTAAAGAACGTTACTTTCGGACAACGAAGACAGAAAAAGGGATTATAAACAAACTAAATAAAGTGAAAAAGGAGCTGTCTTCTGCCTGTAAAGGTCAGAATGGTAGAGAAACAAAGTATACACTTACGGGAAGTTACGGTAATGTTTATTATGAATTTTATATGGTAGATTTTGCTGCTTTATTTAGGGCTATTGAGCTTGGGCTTGTAATGCTTAAGGTAGAGGACTTCTTTGAGAACTATAAAATAAGGAGAAATAAGTGAGAATATCCTTTATTGGCACAGGTACAATGGCTTCTGCCATGATAAAATGTATTATTGAGAAAAATGTTTACAAGAAAGAGGACATAATGGGTAGTGCCCCGCGACTTAAAAGAGTAGAGGAGATGCATAATCGATTTGGCATTAAGATGTCACAGAACAATGCAGAAGTTGCTGGGTTTGGTGATGTTGTAGTACTTTCCATAAAACCGCAGATTTTTTCTGCTGTTTCGAATGAGTTGAGAGAAGTACTGAGGGATCGCCAAGTAGTACTTTCCATAATGGCTGGTGTATCTATTGAAACGATTCGGGATGGGCTTCTGCATAAGAGAGTTGTGCGTGTAATGCCCAATACGCCTGCACAGATTGGGCAAGGTATGAGTGTATGGACTACTACGAGAGAAGTGAGCGAGGAAGAGAAAAGTCATACCAGAGAGATCCTTTCTTCCATAGGGAAAGAGTTATTCGTTGAGGATGAAGAGTATGTTGATATGGCAACGGCTTTAAACGGAACAGGCCCTGCATATGTATTTTTATTTCTTGAAGCTATGATTAGTGCTGGAGTGCATCTTGGGTTTTCTCGAAGGATATCCAAAGAACTTGTTTACCAGACTGCACTTGGCTCTGTGCTCTTTGCTGTGAGTTCTAACCGCCACACTGCAGAGCTCAGAGATATGGTAACGTCTCCGGGAGGGACTACTACCGAAGCGCTGTATGAGTTGGAGAAAGGTGGCTTCAGGACGGTTATAGAGAAAGCGGTGTATGCAGCTTACAGACGCACGAAGTATTTAGGTAAATCAAGTAAAAAGAAACAGGGAGGTTGATAATATGCATAAAGAGTATGAAGTGAAACTTGCAGCGTCAAAGAAGATGCTTGAGAGAATCGAAAAAATCCCAAAGTTGCTTGATTGGAACATTAAGGGAGGAAAAGTAAAATGTCTTATGAGCCATTACTTTGATACTGGGAAATTTGATCTCCTTTATAATAACATTGCTTACAGAATGAGAGAGGAAGGTGATAAAAAGTTTGTAACGCTGAAAGGTAATGGTATCCTTAGAAATAGCATCTATATAAGAGATGAGTTTGAAGAGCCTTTAAAAAATGGAGAGAATGTAGCGGATTTTAATTTTGTGGGTGAGCATTTTCCGCAAATATTGAAGGTTACTAAGGGATCCCCGCTAAAAGAAGTATTAGTTGTTGATAATAAGAGGCACATTTTGGAACTTAGGAAAGATAAGAGTATGATTGAAGTAGCCTTGGACTCTCTGTATTTTGTAAGAGGTAAAAGGAAAATTGCTTTCAATGAGATTGAGTTGGAGCTTAAAGAGGGTAGTGAAGAGGATCTTTTAGAATGTGCATCCTTCTTCAGGCTTAACTTTCACCTTGCTCTATCCGGAGCATCTAAATATGAAATAGGATTGAAGAGTTTCAATCTCATCCCACTATTATAAAAATATTTGGTTAGCTTTGTAAAAGAAGATTGGTAAGTTCAGCAATATTTTTTACATGGATAAAGCTGTTGTGAGGTACCTTTTCTCCTACAATAATTAGTTGTAGCCCTGATAGGGTTGCTGTCTTTACATCATAGTCGCTATCACCCACAAGAACTATTTCTGTTCTACTAAGATGCAGATTTTCTAATACATAGCGGATTGCTGTATCTCCTGGTTTTGTCATACCTGACTCACGTGTAATGACCATATCAAAATCAATTTTGTATTTTTCCATGATGTAGCGTACGTTCTTCATTGCATTATTTGTTGCGAGAATCCTCTTTATGCTTTTCGATTTGAGCCTTTCGAGTAGTCCTTTTACACCTTTTTTTAATTTTCCTTTTTCCGTTGCTTCCCTTTCGAATGATTCGAGTAACTGCATTTTTTCTTTTTTCAGCTGTGTAGGAAGGCTTGCAATGTACGAAAGAATTGTTTTTTCTTTTGGCACTCTAAGTGTTTTTTTGATTGCTTCCCAATCGTAAGGTGCATCAAAAAGTGTTCCGTCCAGATCGAATATTATACATTTGATGTTTCCTTTCATACAAACATTTTAACACATTTGGAGTTTATAGGAAAGTGCTCTACTGAGGCAACACTGACCTTTCAAAGCACGGCGGTTGGATATATTATGTAAGGAAAGGAAACTAAGGTACAACAATAGTTATTTATCCTGATACTGATATATGCCTAAAT
>CAYONU010000090.1:0-3027 GCA_964405445.1 uncultured Caldisericales bacterium
AAACCGTAATCCATCAATCTTTTTGCGATATCCAATACTTTTATATTATATTTTTTATACTCCCTTCCTGTAAGTACGCACTCGTGCATACAGTATCTATCATAAGCAGGCTTATAATATTTCTTCAGCTTGCTTAATACATAGTTTGCATTGATGACGCTTGTTTCTGCTGCCTCTCTGAGACCTTTGCCTCCCATTGAAAGGATCCATGCATATGCTTTAACAAGTACAGAAAAATTGCCGAAGAATGCTCTCACTTTTCCAATACTTTTTATGCCCGTATTCTTCAGGAAATATTTTTTCCCATCGAATTCTACAATAGGAGTGGGTAAGAACGGTGATAGATGTTTTTTTACGCCAATCGGCCCGGCACCAGGACCACCACCACCATGCGGGGTAGAGAACGTCTTGTGCAGGTTCAAGTGCACAATATCAAAGCCTGCATCCCCAGGTCTCACGATACCAAGCAGTGCATTGAGGTTTGCACCATCGTAGTACAGTATACCGCCTTTCTTATGTACAATCTCTGCAATCTCTTTGATATTTTCATCAAATAGGCCTACCGTATTAGGATTCGTCAGCATCAAACCTGCCGTATCCTGGTCCATCAATCTATCGAGCTCTTCTAAATCTATGCCACCTCTTTCATTTGATTTTACCTCTACTGCTTTAAAACCTGCCATCGCAGATGATGCAGGGTTCGTACCATGAGCAGAATCAGGGACAAGCATTTTGTGTCGTGGCTTCCCTTTATCCACAAAGTATTTTCTCATAATGAGAGTACCTGTCAGTTCCCCATGTGCACCTGCAGCAGGCATCAATGTAAACGCATCCATCCCTGTAATTTCGCATAGGTACTGTTCAAGTTCATACATTACCTGTAGGCTGCCCTGTACTAATTCTTCACTTGCCAGTGGGTGTGCATAGGTAAAGTTTGGAAGCGCTGCAAGGTATTCGTCTATCTTAGGATTGTATTTCATCGTACAGGAGCCGAGCGGATACAGCCCATCGTCAACACCGTAATTCAATTTAGAAAGTTTTGTAAAATGCCTTATTACATCCACTTCCGAAACTTCAGGTAAATCCTTTTTCTTATCTGCAAGCGCATATGCTGGAATACAATCCTGCAATTTGATATTTTCATAAGGGTCTTCCTGTAATGAATATCCGTTTCTCCCTTTTACACTTTTCTCGTATATAAGCTTCATTTCATCACCTCTGCTATATTTTCCAATTCTTCCTTTGATAAAACTTCTGTTACAGCAAAAAGTAATTCATTCTTATGAAAAGGATAAAATTCTTCAATTGAGAGAGGCGGAACAAAATGATGTGAAATAAGAATGTCTTTTATTTTATCAATGTCAGTTTTACTCTTTAAGACGAATTCATTGAAGAATGGGTAATTTTCACCTTCAAACTTACCTGTTTCAATGAGGTTCCTTTGAAGGAAATGTGCACCCTTTGCATTGAGCAGAGCAACTTTGTACAATCCTTCCTTTCCCATAAGAGAAAGATATGCATTTGCAGTGACAATATTTAACGCATGGTTTGAGCAGATATTTGACGTTGCTTTTTCCCTTCTTATATCTTGTTCTCTTGCACGCATCGTCATTACAAACGCACGTTTTCCATTTCTATCCTTAGTTTCTCCTACAATGCGCCCAGGTAATTGCCTCAAAAATCTTGTTTTTGTTGCAAGGTATCCATTATAAGGGCCTCCAAAATTCAAGTCCATACCAAATGATTGCGATTCACCCGCAACAATATCTACATCCATTTCAGCAGGTGCCCTGAGAACACCTAAAGAAATACCTTCAACAATAGTCTGGATGAACAAAGCATCCCTACTGTGCACTGCACCGGAAAGTATAGGAACGTCTTCAATACCTCCGAAGAAATTTGGGCTCTGTACAACAACTGCTGCTATGTCATTCGTTAACATTGAATTTAACGCATTCACGTCAGTAAGATTATTTTCCTCAGGAATCTCAACAATTTCCGTATGGTGTGGCGCTGTATACGTACGTATCACTTCTTTGTAATCCGGATGGAGAAGTGAGGAAATAAGTATTTTATTTTTGTGTGTAAGCCTCATTGCCATAAGCACTGCTTCAGCCGTAGCAGATGCACCGTCGTACAGAGAAGGAACAACGACATCCATACCTGTAAGGTATGCAATGTGCGACTGGAATTCGAAGGCTGATTGTAAATTGCCCTGGCTTATTTCGGGCTGGTACGGCGTGTATGAACTATAAAATTCTTCTCTCGAGGTAATTGCTTTTACCGCTTCCGGAATGTAGTGTCTGTATGCACCAGCACCGACAAGAGGCTTAAACAAAAAGAAATCTGCATTTTTTTCAGCAATTCTGTACACCCTTTCCTTCAATGCTTCCTCTGTCAAAGGCTCAGGTAGGTTTAAATCCCCTTTTACCTTTATATCTTCAGGAATAACTTTTATCAATTCATCAAAAGAAGAAACACCAATTTCTTTGAGCATCTGCCCTTTTTCTTCTTTTGTATTAGGAATGTAACGCATATATGTCACTCTTTTCTATATTCTGCGTATTCTTTTGCAGTCATTAGATCCTTTACTTCATTTGCAAAAGTTCCCTCTAATTTTACAAGCCAGCCTTTGCCGTATGGATCCTTGTTTACTAAAGACGGATCTTTAACTGCTTCAGTATTTACTTGAATGACTTTCCCTGAAACGGGCGCATATATATCCGATGCAGCTTTAACCGATTCAATTGTTGTGAGTGTATCTTTTTGTTTTACCTCTTTGCCTTTTTTTACTTCTTCGATATACACGATATCGCCAAGTTTATCCTGTGCATAATCCGTAATACCCACCGTGGCGGTGTTACCCTCCACTTTTACCCACTCATCAGTCCTTGCATAATACAAACCATCATAAATCTTATAAGCCATCGTAAAACCTCCTCTCTATAATTTAATTTTTATATTCTACTACAAATTCATCAAATTCTCAATACATTTCTTGAAATTCATCAGAACAATTCTTACTTA
>CAYONU010000091.1:0-2983 GCA_964405445.1 uncultured Caldisericales bacterium
TTAATAGCAGTTAAAAAAGTGGCAAGCTAAGTTACATATTTTATCGTATGAACTGCTGTAATTTTGAAACTTATGTATATCGGTCTGCCTTTTTTAATCTTAAGCTCTTCAAAGGATTGTTTTGTAATAAGAGAAACAACCGGCACACCTATATCAACGCAAATCCTTGCAAGAGGACCTCTAAAAGAAAAGTCCCTTACAGTACCTTTAAAGTTGTTCCGTGCACTTGTCATTGATCGTCTGTTCTTCAATAAAATATTCTCAGGCCTTACAAAAATTTTTACTTTCTCTCTCAACGTAAAATTACCAAGCGCAGAGATAGCTAAGTCTTTAACTTTTACTATGACAATACCTTCATTTTGTCGTACTACAATTCCATCGTATGCATTTGTTTCGCCAAAAAATGTTGCAATAGTTTCCGAATTAGGCCTATAAAAAATCTCTGAAGGTGTCCCAAGTTGAAGGATTTCCCCTTTTTTCATTATGGCGATTCTGTCCCCCATAAGATGTGCTTCTTCTATATTATGCGTAATGAATACAGCTGATTTGTTTAATTTCTTCAAAATGTTCTTTATCTCAATATCTACTCTTTCTTTTTCCCTAAGGGAAAGTGCTGAGGTAGGCTCATCAAATAGGATGATTTTTGGATTAGTAATGAGTGTGCGAGCAAGAGCAACTTTTTGCTGTTCTCCTCCACTCAATGTATCAGGTAATCTATCAAGAAGTTTGTTTAGTTTAAAAAGCTTAATGATTCCTTTAAATTCTTTTTCAAGGTGAGGAATTTTTTTAAAGCGTGCACCGTAAAGTATATTTTCTTTCACAGTGAGATGAGGAAAAAGAGACAAATTCTGAAAGATGAAACCAATATTTCTCTTATTTGCAGGCATATTTACAATACTTTCATTATATAAGGAAATTTTTCCTGATGAAATGGGCAGGAAGCCTGCGATAGCTTCAAGAAGCCTCGTTTTGCCTGCACCATTCTCTCCTAAAACAACGAGTAACTCATTTGAGTGGACCGTAAAGGAAATATTTCTTATTTTAAATGTACCAATTTCAGCATTAACATTTTGCAGCATAAGCACCTTTTTCACTGTTTCCTCCGTAGTAGAAGCCTAATCACTAAAAATACAGAGAGACAGATAACTAACAGGATCCCTGCGATAGTGCCAGAAACCGACAGATTGTACTGGGTAAAGGCGTCGTAAATCTTTACAGGTGCTGTCATAGGGTAGTATGCAACAATAACTACTGCTCCAAACTCCGAAATAGCTCGTGCCCAGGTAAGTAGAAAACCGGAGAGGATTTCGTTCTTTGAAAGGGGAAGGTATATATACCTAAACGTGGAGAAAAGTGATGCACCAAGTGACCGTGATGCTTTTTCAAGTGAAATATCCACTTTTTTAAAACCATCCTTTGCAGAATCTACAAGATATGGAAGCGACACAAAAAGCATTGCAAGCACAATGGCAATGCGTGTTCCTGTGATTCTAAATCCAAACCCCTTATAAAAAAGGGCTCCTATTACTCCTCTTCTGCCGAATACAAAGAGTAGCGCAATACCCGCAACTGTATGTGGAACTGCAAGGGGTAGGTCTACAATTGTTTCTATTGTTTCTTCAAGTTTTCCAAAACGTTTCTTTGCCATAAGAAATGCAAGAGGCACACCAAAAACAGCAGCAATGAATGCAGTAATAAGTGAAAGGGAAATGCTATTTATAATAGGAATAATTACTGTTTTATCCTGTAACTCTTTTAAAATAAGCTGTGGAGAGTGAAAAAAGATGAGTCGTACAAGGGGTAAAATGATGAAGAGGAGGAGCACCCCTCCCAGAATAAAGAAAGAAGTATAGGTGAGGCGCTCTCTATCCTTCATTATTTGAAGTACGCTTGAAGTTCCTTAGGTAATTCATTTTTAGGCACATTTGTTTTAAATTTTACAAATGGTTGTCCGTTCTGCGCAAAAATTTCTTTTCCTTTGTCACTTAAGAGAAAAGCGATAAATTTTGCTGCAAGATCTTTGTTTAGAGCATTCTTTGGAATCGTAATACCATAAATAATGGGTTTCCCTTGCACAACTTTGCCATCTTTCAGTACAAGAGTAGCTTTCGCATAAAAGTCGGCATACTGAGCGTTACTAAAGTTTAATTGATCTGGTAATTCTAAATATTTCAATCCGTTTTGAACTGCAACGGAAAGATACTCAAATGCATAATCCAGCTCCCCGGACTGCACCTGTGCCACGAGCTCTACTGCTTTTGGCTTTATGTTTGCTTTAGGACAGTTCTTTACAAGATCCTCTTCTATATCTGGATTCTTGTAGTACAAATTTGCAAGTTTAAGCATTAATCGCGTTCTATATCCACAGGGATCAGCATTTGGATCAGAAAAGCCAAATTCTACACCGGGGCGTGCAAGAATATCATACCAATTGTTTGCATCTATTTGATCCGCAAACTTGCTTTTGTCCGTATAAACAATAACAAGCTTGTTCGTTGCAAACTGAATGTACCAATTTGCATAACGAGGAATAAGATACTTCGGAATAAGCGAATAATCTGCTGTTGCTACTACATCTACCAATTTGTGAAGTTCGCTTACATCTTTTACCACTGCCACACTACCATGTGACTCATCTTTGAATGTTACATCCAAGCCTTTTTCTTTATTAAATGCATCTTCCACTTCTCGGATGGGTTTTGTAAGACTCCCCGCATGCTCCACCATTAATACAAGTGGCTCTTCTTTAGTCACCTTCTTACAGCCTGCAATGAGTGAAAATCCAATACACACCACAAGCAAAGCTACTAAAGCTCTTTTCATTACTACCTCCTTTGCAATTGGTAGGCATAGCCGTTTCCAACTATACCCTTTCGGCATAGAGGCATAGGTTTTCCCTTTAGCCTATTATGCTCGGATTAATTTTATTATATATGAAACAGCAGACCTGTCAAATTATCGATACTTTTCAAAATTTACATTC
>CAYONU010000092.1:0-2955 GCA_964405445.1 uncultured Caldisericales bacterium
AAGACAAAGGAATACAAGAAGAAAAAAGAAGAAATTATAGAGAAAGGTGGCGGAAATGTAGAGCAGTTCTACGTTTCCGATGAAATAGAGAAGTAGGCTTTTTATGCCAGACAATAAAAATGGCATAAAGCACATCGAGAGGAGAGTTTCACAGGCTCTCCTCTTTCTTATACCTACTATTTTCATTATTTTTTTGCTTGTATTTAGAGAAACGAATTTCAAAATATTTTTTGGAACATTAAACTATAAATATCTTGTGTTCCTTCTTATTTTAATGCTTGTTGTCTGGCTACTAGATGTTTTAAGATTTTCTTTGATTATATCTTTTTCCAACAGTAAATTATCGTTTAAAAAAAGCTTCGAGATTATACTTGCCTCTTTTTTTGGTGCAAATGTTACACCTTTTTATTCCGGGGGGATTGCAACTCAAATTTATTTCCTGTCTAAATTCTCTCAAACAGTAGGAAAATCCACTGCAATCAGTGTAATATATATGATACTTACCCTTATTGTTTATCTCATCTTTTCCCTAATTTTACTTTTTACACCTCACAGTTTTATCACTGGAATGAGAGAAGATTTCTTTATGGGTCTTGCCATTTTTGTGTTTATTTTATCGTTCTTTGCTTTCTTTTTTATGTTATACCCGGAGAAAGCAGAGAAAATTGTAGATAAATTGTTTATGAGATTTTCTTTAAGTGATATAAAAAGAGAGAAGATAAGAATGTCCATAAGAGAATTTTCTGAAGGACTAAAGTTTTTTTTCAGGCAGAACAAATTTTTCATAGCTCTTACCATAGTAATTACTTTTGTTTCACAGAGTCTATTTTTTCTATTCACTCCTGTTTCTTTTATGGCTTTAAGTATTCCGTTCTCATTTAAAGAAGTAATACTCACACAAATTGCAATGCAGTTTACAACGAGTATTGGTGCAACGCCCGGTGGTATTGGTATCATAGAAGGTGCTTTTGCTGCCTTCTTCCATCCACTTGCAGGTGGGAAAACTGCTCAGCTTACTTTGCTCTGGCGTTCAGCTTCTTTTTATATTCCTACAATTATAGGAGGTTTCTTCTTCTACAAACTTCTCCGTGAGAAAAATTATAAATAGGAAAATACATCAAAAATTCCATAATTTGTGGTATAATAGTTTTTATGAAGCGAGAAGCAATTTTTGATAAATTTGCAAGTAAATATGATAAATGGTTTAGTACTCCTCAAGGAAAAATTGTAAAAGAGTTAGAATTGAATCTTTTGATAGAATTTATCCGGCCCGAAAAAGGAAAAAAAATGCTTGAAGTAGGTATTGGCACAGGTCTTTTTGCATTAGAGTTCAGGGAAAGAGGGATGGATGTACAAGGTATTGATCCTTCTTATGAAATGCTTTCCATTGCAAAGAAAAGAGGATTTGTAGTAAAATACGGCACAGGCGAAAACATTCCCTACCCTGACAAAACGTTTGATGTTGTTCTTGCAATGACCTCAATGGAATTTTCAAAAGAACCAGATAAAATTGTAACAGAAATGAAAAGAGTAGCAAAGGATAATGGCATTGTTGTTGTAGCTGTACTTAATGTGCTGTCTTTCTATGGTATCATCCGAAGGTTAAAAGGAATATTCAGAAAGAGCGTTTTTGACAAAGCACATTTCTATACTTACCGGGAACTTGAGCGTCTATTAGACAAACATCTGCATAATATAGAAATAAGTTCTTCTGTATTTTTTCCACCAAATTCTCCTGATTGGGTACTACAAAGAGCGAGTAGTCTAGAGGTATTTGGCAGAAGACATTGTACCCAATTTGGTGCATTAATTATTGGAAAAGGAGGCAAAAATGTTCATTGAAGCACAATTTAGCATTTACCCTTTAAGGGAACAACATCTCTCTTTTGCTATAAATAAGGCAATAGAGATTATTAAGGGGTTTGGGTTACCAGTAGAAATGGGAAGTATGAGCAGTATCACTTATGGTGGTTCTGAAACAGTATTTAAAGCATTGCAATCCGTAATGGACACAATAGGCGAAAATACACATCTTGTCTTGAACGTTACATTTTCGAATGCCTGCCCTGTACATAAAGGAGTCAAAAAATGATTTTCTTTTTTCTTCCTTCAGGCAGGACACTTCCCATATCCGTTACCGGCACACAGTGCGAATTAATGTGCGATCACTGCTATGCCCAGTACCTCAAAGGAATGCTAACGAAAGAACAAGCTTTAAAACTCATAGAAGAAAATCCTGGTTATTATACAAGTGCTTTGATTAGCGGTGGCTCAACAAAAGAAGGAAAAGTACCTGTTCTGCAGCATATAGATTTTATCAAGCGCCTTAAAAAAATGGGATTAAGGTTGAATTTTCATACAGGCCTGCTTGATAAATCCGAAATACTAAAGTTAAAACCTTATGCAGACAGAATATCATTTGATTTTATATATGATGATAATGTAATACATAATGTATATCATCTCAATAAAACGAAAGAAGACTACGAAAAAACGTATTTAATGATGAGGCGTATCTTAGGAGGGCGCATTCAAGATGTGCATGATGGTTATCCCTCTACACGAGTTGTCCCGCACTTCACGATGGGTTTGAATTGTGGTAAGATAACAGAAGGTGATTTCTGCACGATTGATGAACTTGCCTATCTTAAGCCTCGCCTACTTGTAATAGACATTTTTATACCTACACGCAACACACCGTTTGCACATTGTCCTATGCCAGCTCTTTCTGACGTAAGTAAACTATTGGACAAAGCACACAAGAGGCTTACGCAAACAACGCTTTTCTTTGGTTGTATGCGTCCATTCGGAAAGTACCGAGAGGAAATAGATGTAATGGCATACAACAAAGGGGTTAGAGGTTTTGTGAAACCAACAAAACCTCTACAAAAACTCGTCGAGTGGCATAATGAAAAGGTGGTTAGGAAAGAAGAGTGCTGTGCCCTTATATAGTCA
>CAYONU010000093.1:0-2926 GCA_964405445.1 uncultured Caldisericales bacterium
GGAGGTAAAAATGAAGAAAGAAGAGGTCGACGAACTGATTAAAAAAGTAGAAGTTGTAAAGGACGCTTTAGGAAATTCAGTGGGGTATCTGAAGCCCGTGTGGATGGAATTTATGCTTATCGGAATCGCCGTGTTTCTTGCATACCTTGCTGAACAGGTGGTTGTGTGGACGGGTAAGTTTTTTGCCAACTGGATAGTGTGGGTGGCATTTAGTGCTGCTATAGTTGGGATTGTTATATATACGTCTAATACATTCAGAAAGAATTTTAATAAAGAAGAAACCGAAAAAGGAATGCAGTTTTCTAATATGCTTATGTATGTAACTTTCTTTGGGATTTTGATCGGTTTATTTATCCAGCTTTTGCCACCAAGGGTAAACCCGTTTCTTGCATATAAGGCCTGGTTTATCTGGTTTATTGTATATGCGTTTATTCTTTTTTCATACGGCGTTTTCCTTTCCTTAAAGCATTTTATAATTAGCGCGGTTGTCGTACTTCTTGGCATTCCTGTTTCAATGCTTGTCCCAAACTATGAAATAGTTATCGGAGGTGTATTTTTGGGGCTTTGTTTGTTTGTTCCTTCATTTGTAGAGTATAAGAGTACGGGAAAGTGAGAGAAAAGATTTTTGATTCAACACTAAGAGTGCAAATTCTTACGTTGCTTTCTCTGCGTAAAAAAGCTTCTTTTACGGAGCTAGAAACCGTACTAAACGTTTCTGATGGAAACCTTTCCGTGCACTTAAAAAAATTGGAAGAGGCAAATTTTATTGAAGTAGAAAAAAAATTTGTTGACAGAAAGCCAAGAAGTGTTTATTATCTTACTAAGATAGGCAAAAAAGAATTTATCACGTATCTCAGCAATATGGAAAAAATATTAAATAAGTTAAGGGAGGCAAAAAAATGAATAGAGAAGAGGCAAAGAAAAGGGTAATTGATCTCCAAGGTTTTTATAAGCATCTCTACTCTTATATTGCAGTAAATATCATTCTTATTATCATTAACCTTGTAACATCGCCTAAAGATTTATGGTTTTATTGGGTAACAGTATTCTGGGGCATAGGGATTATTTGGCATGCATTCCGCATTTTCGGCAAAAACAGGATTTTTAGTAGAGATTGGGGAGAGAGGAAGATGAAGGAAACTATGGGAGAAAAAAATAAAAAGAGCGACAAATAAGGGTAAAAACTCTATTATAAGGATATTATGTTAAAAATTTATCCTTATATCAAGGACAAACTTTAGAATAAGTAAAGATTGTTATGATAAAAAATCATTGCAAATTTCCTATAACTTCCTAAAATTACTGTTAAGTGGTAAAGAACTGATTAATGTGGGATAGTATTAAAGGTGTATGGCTGAATGAACGGCAGTGTGAGGGATAGATGAAAAGAAAATCAATAACTATTATTGGAGCAGGCATTGCTGGTTTGTCAGCAGGATGTTACGGACAAATGAATGGCTACAGCACCCGCATCTTTGAGATGCACGATATGCCGGGCGGATTATGTACTTCTTGGATAAGAAAAGGGTACACGATTGATGGTTCCCTGCACTTTCTGGTTGGCTCTGGTCCAGGTATCAGTATGCACCGCATCTGGGAAGAATTAGGAGCTGTGCAGGGTCGTAAGATGATTAACCGTGAGGAATTCATGCGCATCGAAAGAAATAACGGGAAAGCACTGATCGTTTATACAGATATCGATCGGTTGGAACAACACCTGAAAATGCTTGCCCCTCAGGATAAAACTGTAATCGAAGAGTTCACCAATGGAGTACGTACCTGTGCCCGCTTTGATATGCCTGTTGATAAAGCGCCAGAACTGTACGGCCCTATTGATGGAATGAGAATGTTGTTAAAGATGTTCCCATTCCTTAAGCTCATGAATAAGTATAAGCAGATCTCCATCCAAGACTTTGCAAAGAAATTTACAGCGCCATTCTTGCGCAAAACATTTCCTCTTGTCTTTGACCTCCCTGATTTTCCAATGATAGCTGCAATGATGACTTTTGCTTGGATGCATAAGAAATCAGCTGGTTTTCCAGAGGGCGGCTCACTGAACTTTTCGCGTGCCATTGAACGGCGTTACCTTGAATTGGGAGGAAAGATATATTACAGTTCGCCTGTTGATAAAATCTTAGTGGAAGATGTTAGAGCCGTAGGGGTGCGCCTTGCAGATGGAACTGAGCACCTTAGTGACATTGTTATCTCTGCAGCAGACGGTCATAAAACCATATTTGATATGCTGGATGGAAAATACGTAAACAATAAAATACGTGGATACTATGAGAAACTCCCGTTATTTCCTGCTATAGTGCAAGTCAGCTTAGGTGTTAATCGTTCCCTTAAAGAATTCCCTTCTATTCTTACCTGGCTTCTCGAAAAAAGCATTGTTATCGGAGGCGAAGAGATAAATAGATTAATGGTGTATATTTACAACTTCGACCATACTTTGGCTCCTCCCGGAAAAACGGTGGTGAAAGTCACTATTCCTGCGCGCTACGAATACTGGAAAAAGTTAAAACAGTATCCTGAGCAGTACAAGAAGGAAAAAGCAAAGGTTGCTGAGCAAGTAATCGCCCTGCTTGAACAGCGCATCCCGGGAATCTCAGGATACATAGAAATGCGTGATGTGGCTACACCTGTAACTCTGGTACACTATACAAATAATTGGAAAGGCAGTTTTGAAGGCTGGCTACTTACGACAAAGACGTTCGGTATGCATATGAGCAAGACTTTGCCTAAACTTAAGAACTTCTATATGGCTGGACAGTGGGTTGAACCAGGCGGCGGCGTACCTACGGCAGCAATATCAGGCCGCAATGTTATACAAATTATTTGCAAACAAGATAAAAAGCCGTTTGCAACAGAAGTGCCATGAACCTGTGCCCTGCTCACTAAGTCTGATACAAAAATAAAGAAAGTATTT
>CAYONU010000094.1:0-2863 GCA_964405445.1 uncultured Caldisericales bacterium
GCCTGTATAGCAGCCATAATTCCTGCTGCTCCTCCGCCAACTACTAAAATTTTATTTTTCATAGGGGATTATTATACAGCGAAAGTTTGATTTATAGAAATATCAAGGAATTTTTGTCCCTTTATACGTAAAGCTACCCTGCCGCATCTTAATGAAATTTCCTTTATCTTTTCCTATAATATTTCCACAATGCGGGCATAGTATAAGATTACCCTTTTTTATCGTACAATCTTTGACAATCCTATCCTTAAAGCAGCGGATCACTCTTCCTTTACCGACTTTTTTGTATTTCATAAGTTTTGTACCGCATCGTGCACATTTTATCGTAAGCATCTCTTTGATTTTTCCCTGATAAATTATAAAATAAAGTATGAAAATAAAAAATTACATCGGTACATCAGGATATGGATATTCACACTGGAAAGGTGTATTCTACCCGGAAGGCCTTGCCACTAAAGATTTCTTTTCATACTACATTAAGTTTTTTGATACTGTTGAATTAAACAATACATTCTATCACATACCTAAAGAGACTACTGTACAAAAGTGGTTTAACAATGCTCCTGAGAATTTCATTTTCAGTGTAAAAGCAAACAAATCGATCACGCATATTAAAAGATTAAAAAATGCAGAAAATAGCCTTGCTTTATTCAACGGTAGGATTCTTCCGTTTAAAGAGAAGCTCGGCGTTATACTGTTTCAGTTGCCACCGTCTTTCAAAAAAGATTTGTCAGTTTTGAAGAATTTTTTATCGTTACTCGAAGGGGATAAAAAATACACGTTTGAATTCAGGCACGAATCCTGGTTTGCAGATGACACATTTGCTTTGCTTAAAGAAAAAAATGCTGCACTGTGCATATCGGACACGCCACGGTATCCTTATAGTGAGGTAATTACTGCAGATTTTGCATATGTGAGGCTTCACGGGCATAAGATACTCTATGCCTCTGATTATTCTAATGAAATGCTTCGGACTTATGCGGAAAAGATCAAGAAATGGAATGAAAAAGGTATCTCTGCATACGTTTATTTTGATAACGATTATTATGGTTACGCAGTAAAAGATGCTTTATATCTTAAGAAAATTTTGGAAGGTCTATCCTAACAAATTCCTTCGCAAATACAGTTCAGGATGGCAAAAGAGGGGTCATCCTGGACTTGTTTCAGGATCTCGCCTTTCAAGAGCCGTCATTCCGGACGCAGTGAAGAATCTCCGAAGCCTATGATAATATTCTCTCTATCCTGAAGGCAAATTAAGGTGATGTTATTGGCTTCTGTCTCGAGGGATAGATTTGCTATAGATGAGAAAAATGCTAAAATATAACTATGAAAACGATACCTAAAAGTATAGAAATACTTCTCTGGGATGTAGATTTAGATGAGTTGGATTTGCAAAAGCACAGCTTTTTTATCATTGAGCGTATTATGGTGTACGGTGATGAGAAAGATGTGCGATGGATGTTAAAAATGTTTAGCAAAGAACAATTGATAGAGGTTGTAAAACGAAGTAAAAACTTGGATAAGAAAAGTGCAAATTACTGGGCATTGAGGCTTGATGTTGATAGGAGTGAGGTTGCTTGTTTAAACAATACATTTCAGAAGATACATTAGATGCGTTAAGTGAGTTGCGCAGTGTTTTGAATAGGCATAGTTTTTATCTTGCTGGCGGGACGGGTCTTGCTCTCCAACTTGGTCACAGGTATTCACTTGATCTGGATTTTTTTACAGAAAAAATATTTAATACTGAAATACTTAGCAAAGAACTAATTGATAAAAGTGCAAAAATAAAAGTAGCTGAGGAAGATACTGTGCATACGGAAATTTATGATGTATTTATTTCGTTCTTTTATTATCCTTATCCTCTCGTTTTTCCTGTTATAGGTTTTCAGGGAATTTCTGTTGCAGATTTCAGGGATATTGCAGCGATGAAACTCATTGCAACTTCACAGCGAGCCGAAAAGAAAGATTATTTTGATATGGTATTTATTTTCAAATGTATTTCTCCAGCGGATCTTAAAGGCATTATGGAGAAAAAATTTCCTAAGGGGCGCTTAAACTGGCACCATATCACTAAATCTTTGTTCTATTTTGATGACGTTGAACATTCACCTGATCCAAAGTGTGATAAAATGTCCTGGAAAGAAGTTAAAAATTATTTGCTTTCCCATCAAAAGGGAATTGAAAATTGTTTTTTGGAGGTGTAGAATGCGAAAATATATTGTTTTATTGCTGATAGTTTCCTTTGTTATAGTTCCTTTCTTACCCTGTCCTCTTTTTGCAAAAGCAAAGGCACTAAATACGCAGTACGAGGAAGCAGGTAGAAAACTCCAGCAGCTTGGCATTGTGAAAGGCTACAAAGATGGTTTGCTGCATGAGGGAAATTATGTCTCACAGGGGCAAGCGCTTGTTATTCTCTCGCGCACTCTACAAGTTATTCAGAAAAGCAAGCGGCCTAACCTCATAAAAATGTCCAACAAATTTGACATCTTCATAAATAAAATTTATCATGCATATCTTATAGCTAAATACGAGATGCTTAATGTTTACTTTGATTTGATATCTCTTTTTCCGAAATACGAGGTAATAAGTGGGATAAATAGAAGTAATTGGATGTTCAAAGATTTGCTGTACCTCAAAAGAAATGGCTTTCAATTCCCCAATAATCTTGATTTGAATGCGCAGGTTTCTATGCAGCAGATGCTGAATTGGGAGATGCAGGTTTTGGATATAGGTGATAATAATGAAAAAATGGTAGGAAAAGAAAGTTTAACACAAAATGAGATTAATAGCTTATTGTCTGTTGAGCATAAGCTTCTACCAAGCAGCAACTATAATTTCAAGAATGTGCTTTACAGAGGCGATG
>CAYONU010000095.1:0-2851 GCA_964405445.1 uncultured Caldisericales bacterium
GATGAGGTTGTTAAATTTTTGAAAGCATCTATATTTTAAAGTGATTTAGGATATAATATATAAAAAGATTAATGGAGGCAAAATGTATTATCTTTCAAGGGAATTTATATTTGATGCAGCTCACAGAATTATAGATTATCAAGGAAAATGTGAAAGGCTGCATGGGCACACATATCACTTAAAAGTAACAGTAAAAGGGAATATTAGAGCTGATGGAATGGTTGTTGATTTTGCTATAATAAAAAGGATTGTAAAAGAAGCAGTGATAGATAAGCTGGATCATAACTATCTCAATGATCTTTTTAAAAATCCTACTACTGAAAATGTTGCACACTGGATTTATTCGATACTTCTTAAGGAATTTGAGAAATATCATTGTATCCTGTATGCAGTAAGTCTTACGGAAGGGGCAAACAATACAGTAACTTTTATGGAGGACAAAGATGAAGGATGTACAGAATGAAAAGGACATACGGAACGTTCCACTTAAGCGTGTAGGGGTAAACAATGTATTGTATCCCATTCAGGTAATGGATAAGAAGAATAAATTTCAGCATACCATTGCACGTATCAATATGTATGTGAATCTGCCAAAGGAATTTAGAGGCACGCATATGAGCAGATTCCTGGAAGTGCTCAATGCGCACCATTGCGATATGAGCATCGTAAACCTTGAGAATATATTGGATGATATGAAACGTAAACTAAATGCACGTGCAGCGCATATTGAAATAAAGTTTCCATACTTTATTCTTAAAAAAGCACCTGTTTCACAAATAACAAGTTTTATGAATTATGATTGTGCATTCATTGCATCAAAAGAGAAGAATTTTGATTTTATCCTTGAAGTGAATACGCCTGTTCACACATTGTGTCCCTGTTCCAAGGAAATCAGCCGATTTGGTGCGCATAATCAGAGAGGCATTGTGAAAGTACAGGTAAGAATGAAAAGATTAGTTTGGATAGAAGAAATTATAGATATATCTGAGCAGTCAGCAAGTGCTCCACTCTACGCTCTTCTAAAGAGGAGAGATGAAAAATATGTAACTGAAACGGCGTACCTCAACCCGAAATTTGTAGAGGATGTTGTAAGAGATGTTTCACTTGCTTTGGATAAAGATTCAAGAATTACATATTTTGCTGTGGAAGCAATAAACTTTGAAAGCATACACAATCATAATGCATATGCATTCACAAGTAAAGACAAGCGGCGTTAATGTAGATCTTTTAGCAATTGTTTCATTGTTTTGTGCAGAATGGGATGTACAAAACCAGGTGCAATATCACAGAGAGGTTTTAAAACGAATTCCCTATTCTGCATGTCAGGATGAGGAATCTTTAAGTCAGGGGTATTAATAATAAGATTATCATAGAAAATAATATCTAAGTCAATGACTCTTGGCCCCCAGTGGATTTTTCGCACTCTGCCCATCTGTTTTTCTATGGAGAGGAGAGTATAAAGCAATTCTTTTGGTAGAAGCATTGTTTCTGCTTGTACTGCACAGTTCAGGAAGAGTGGCTGATCTTTATATCCATAAGGCATTGTTTTGTAAATGGCTGATTTTTTTGTAATATGGATATTGTTTTGTACTATTTTTTCAATAGACTGCTGAACGTTCTTTTCTTTATTTCCTAAATTTGTGCCGATTGCAATGAATACGTTATGCATTTTTAACAGCTTTAAGTATCTTTATTATGTCTTTGTGTGGTTTTACATTATGCACTCTAATGATATTTGCTCCATTTAACAGGGCATATGCATCTACTGCCATTGTACCGTATAGTCTGTTTTCTACAGTTTCATTCAGTACGTTGCCTATGAATGATTTTCTTGAAGCACCGAGCAAAATGGGTAAATGAAAAATACTAAATTCATTAATGTTTCTTATAATTTTCAGGTTATCTTCCACTCTTTTTCCAAAGCCAATGCCAGGATCAATAATGATTTTTTCTATACCAAAACTCATTAAGGTGTTAATTCTTTCATCAAAATATTCAAGCAACTCTTTCATAACATCTGTATATGAAGGATTCTTTTGCATATTCCTTGGTGTGCCTTTTATGTGCATTATAACGACAGGTACATTGAAAGCTTTTGCTACGTCTTTCATCTGTTTATCAAAGCGTAAACCGCTGATATCATTTATTACATCTGCACCTGATCTGAGTGCTTCTTCTGCCACGCTTGCTTTGTATGTATCAATAGAAATAGGTATATTGGGAAAGTTATTTCTTATTTCTTTTATTATGGGTATCACACGCTGTTTTTCTTCTTCCTCGCTTATTTTCTCTGCGCCAGGACGTGTAGATTCTCCCCCGATGTCTATGAAATCTGCTCCCTGTTCAATCATTTCCTTTGTATGTTTCAAAGCTTTTTCTATACTGTTAAACATGCCACCGTCAGAAAAAGAATCAGGTGTTACGTTTAATATGCCCATTATATATTTTTGTTTTTCAAAGTCAAAAGTTTTATTCCTTATTGTGTATGTGGGGAGATTATTATCAGCGAGCGCTTTTTTTATAGCTTCTGCTACATCATCTAAGCCGAAAAACGGTTCAAATTGAAGTTTGTCAAGAACAATCTTGTATGTGCGCTTCATACCTATAAGTAAACAGTCCGTTGTGGGTATCTTCCAGCTTGCAACATCTCTGTGTACTGCAACGTCTCCGCCTGCTCCGATAAATTCTTGCTTGAGTATGTTTGCGCCTTTTGAATTGATGTTGTAGAGTTTCAGAAGGATAAGATTGCTTTTATCTTTAAATATCTTATCTGCCCTTTCATCCACTCCTATGGAACGCAGTTCTTCTAAAAGTATCTCATTATTAATTTTCCTTATAATTATTTTGTTCG
>CAYONU010000096.1:0-2839 GCA_964405445.1 uncultured Caldisericales bacterium
AATCGTAAAAGACTTGCAATTTCTCAGAGAAGTCTTAATATATCTACTGAAAGGTATGATGAAAAGGATAACGATTTTTCACTCAATATACATAGAAATTAAAATGAGATGTTTTTAGGATAATAGAAGAATATGAAAACAAATTTTATTCTCGCTGCTGTATTATTTTTTGTATCACTTGTTGTAAGCGGCATTCTGGGGCACTATTTGAAGGTAAGACTGTCTAAAAAGAAGACGATGCTTATCGGGATCTTCTCTGCTTCAATAGGCATTGTGCTTCTCTTTCCTACTTTAAGGACGAATGGAAATGTACAGATAGTGCTTACTATGTGCATTGTGGCTCTTGCAAACTTTGCGTTAATTCTCATTTTACCAGAAAAAGAGCTGCCACATTCCATAGAAGATAATGTGGCAAAAGACAAAAAGAATGAAAGAGATTAGAGTTTCTATTGGGAGCCTTGGAGTTTTAGGAATAAAGAAGATAAAACTACCTGCCCCGCCTACAACGCTCTACCTTATGATTGGAGAAAGATGTATGTATGATTGTGCTTATTGCCCGCAGGCATACAGCTCGCACGGTTCGACTGATTTTCTTTCCCGTGTGATCTGGCCAAAAACTTACTGGGATGATCTAAAAGAAGCAGTACAAAATACTCCTTCTATTGTGAAAAGAATATGCTTTCAAGTTGTGAGTAGCCCACATTTTTTGGAGGATACGTTGTTTTTTATTGAGGAAATAAAAAAAATTTCTCTACTGCCTATTTCTGTTTCTATCAGACTCAATGATATGAAGGATCTAAGAAAGTTATTTGATGCAGGTACGGAGAGAGTTGGCTTAGCACTGGATGTTGCAACTGAACATACCTATAAAGAATACCGAGGAGGAGATTTTAATGAATCTCTGAATTTTATTTTGAGTGCAGGAAGAGCTTTTCCGCATAGAGTTACAACTCACATCATTGTAGGAATGGGCGAAACAGACAAGGACCTTTACAACGTAATGAATAAAATGTATGAGAGTACAATAACTGTAGGACTATTTGCATTCACTCCCATAAAAGGAACAAAGCTTGAAAATATGAAACCACCTTTACTTAAACGATACAGAAGGATTCAGCTTATGAGATATTTATTCTATAAAAAGATTAAATTTGAACCTGTATTTGACGAAAGGGATAATCTTATTTCTTTGAGATATTATCTGCCTGTGTCCTATACCAACAAAAAATTGTTAAGTGACCCAAATATATTTGTAACAAGTGGCTGTCCTAACTGTAATAGGCCATATTACAACGAAGAACCGCTTGGGCCAATGTTTAATTACCCATTCCCTGTGAAAAATACGAGTTGCATTATAAAAGAGTTTGTGAAGAATGCATCAAAAAATAGAATCTTATTCAAAGTATAGAGATTTTATTTTACTTACCGAGATTGGAGCTTTTTTGCATGATCTTGGGAAACTCTCCAAATTCTTTGTACTTTCAAAAGCAAGAAATACACGGATAAAAGATTTTCACGGCCAAATTTTATTTCTTGATAGAAACATCCTACCAAAAAATGTTAAAGACTTTTTGTTTACTCCTCTTTCAGTCCATTTAAATAAAAAAAATATAAAAGGGATAGATCTTTCAATCTCACTTTCTCACTTTCTCTGTGCACATCACGGATGCAGCCGCTGTTTGCTTGGTGCTGAGTGCCCTTTCAAAGATACAATACAGGAGCACCCTCTGATAAAACTTCTAAAAACCGTTGACCACCTTGATGCTTCCAACCCATCGAACAAAGGAAAGCAAAGTATTGATAAAACAGTAAGAGATAATTTCTTTTTCAAAGAGACAGAAGTCCCTGTGAATAGATTGAATGAAATGCGATTTTCTTTTTACAAAGAACTTGAGGCGTTCTTAAAACAAAAAAGGGAGATCTCAGAAATAAACAAGTTTATAAAAAGACTTGGAGAAAAGTATTTTTCAAATGCGCTTTCAGAAACAAGGAAGTACGGTAATGATATTACATTGATAGACCATTCGAAAGCAGTTGCCGCATATTACAAGGCGTACCTTTTCAACTTTCTTGGAAGGAATGTGAAACTGCCTAATTCCTTTTTTGATGCACACTTTAGATTACTTTCGACAAAGAACACGGATGAAAACGTTGAGGAGGTCTTCTCATATAAAATTGCGTGCTGCAATGTTGTTTTGAAGACATTTAGAGAAACATTTTTCCTTGCTCCACCCATAAATAGGAATGCTAAATTCTTGCAGTTTTTAAGGGATGAGTTCAACGTAGAACTATTTAAGATGGATGATTTTACTCCACTTTTCTCCGGTGAGTTTAGCAGAGTTTTTAAGCAAATAGATAAACTTAAAATAAAAAAACCGGAGGACATAAGAGGAAGTTATTCAAAAGAGAAGGTAATAAGCGACATTAAAAAGGTTGTCCTGTTTGCAGAGCTTCGTAGAAAAGAGCAGTTGAAACTGAGATTTAAGAGTGTTAGAAAGCATATCGAGAATTTGAAGAAGGGTAGCACTCATGATGAGAAAAATCTTGTAAAGTATTTTAGGAAAGAGAGACAAATACACCTCATTGAAAAGCATCTCAATGCAGGGATAGATATGGAGAAAATAAAAAAGCTGTACAGCTGGAAAAGTTCAAAAGATGCAGAAAAAGAAGTATATGAGTTTTTCAATAAAATTCTTTCACCAATCCGTCCGCCTTCCCCTATTGAAATGAGTGACTATTTTTTGCGTGAATACCATAAATTGCATTCTTACAAAAAGCTTTATGAGAAATTCATTATAAAAAGGCCTGTTGTTTTAGGCAGGCTATTTGCATTATTCAG
>CAYONU010000097.1:0-2611 GCA_964405445.1 uncultured Caldisericales bacterium
GTTCAAAAAAGACTACTTCCTGTTAGGAGTAGACAAAAAAAGTGCTTTTAAAGCCTTCGGAAGATGTGCTTTCCAGTTCCCCCAAGAATGTCCATCATTCCATTTCTTATAAATGACATTTGCTCCATTTTCTACAAATTTCTTCCTATATACTTTATTCAAGTGCACAATATCTAATGAATTATCTACTTCTGTCTCGTACCTTCCATTATCCATATAAATAATTTTTTCCTTCAAATTTCCAAAATCCGCATCTTTCCTAAAGCGGAAAACGCCTGATTGTGAAACAGCACCACTGAATACATCAGGATATTTCATAAGAAGCGCAATAGAAACAAATCCTCCCAGGGATACTCCGGATAAATACTTCTCAGTGAATTTCAATTTCTCTCTTTTTGCTATATCTTCCATAATACTTATAAGCAAATTGCCGTAGCGGGATTTAAAAGAATATTCTTTTACTCTATTTGATCTACGTATATCTACAAATAGTGCATACACCGCCGGAATTTCTTTTTTATATATCAAATAATCCAATGTATTCTTAGCCGTACCAAAAAGGACGTACTCTAAGCCATCCTGGAATATAAGAAGCGGAAGTCTCTTCTGTTCTACACCATAAGGTATATAAAGATAAACATCCCTCTTGTAATTAAAATAATTAGTATCATTAATAGTATGTTTTTTAATAGTTCCATATAGAATATCCTGATGATATTTTATGGCATCAGGATAATGAAACCGAGGCATTCTTAACTCAGAATTAAAGCCAAATCCACCTTCCGTTTTATTCGGATTCAGAGGATCCAATATCAATTTTCCATCTACAAGAAACTTGTAGTCAAACCTTGCATTTAAAGGAAACTTCTTGTCTATAATCCATTTATCCCCTTGCAATTGGAATAGAGGTTCTTTTTCCCAGTTGTTAAAGTCTCCTACTATATAAACTCTATCCGCTGCACCCTTGTAAATGAATCGCACACGGTTCTTTCTAATTTCAGGCATTTGTTCATCATTCATATAATCATTTTACTAAATTTTGTAAAATTTTAAAATAGAGTATGCACATAAAAATTATTGCAATAGGCAAATTAAAAAAAGACTATATTAAAATGGGCGTAGCAGACTACACAAGAAGGCTTATTCATTACATTCCCTTTGAGATAATTGAAATAAAAGAGTTAAGTCTTGAAAAATACTTAGATAAGGATACTTTTAACATTCTACTTGACGAGAGAGGAAAACAACTCAGCTCGATTAAATTTGCGGAATTTATAGAGAAGAAGATTAATTCTTCTACAAAAGATGTTGTATTCTTCATAGGTAGTGCAGAAGGGTTCCCAAGAAGAACCAGAGAAAAGGCAGATTTTCTTCTCTCTCTTTCCAGGATGACTATCCCCCACGAAGTGGTACGGATGCTACTTGCAGAGCAAATCTACCGTGCGTTTACTATCATAAGGGGAGAGCACTATCATAAATGAGCAGCTCCAAAAATTTCTTATTATACAGGTTTTTTCTCAGAACGCTTTTTTCTTTGCATTCTTATTTCTCTCTCAAACAGATCCTCTTTCATCCCCGTAAATTCAAGAAAGGAGTCAATGAGTTCTTCTCTATATGAATTAATCATTATCACGAGAGAGAGTGAAAATACTTTTACCACAGACTTAGACAATCCGGTAAAATTGTCTAAGTCAAGAGACGAAAGTTTGTCCAGCATTTTCATTAAGAATAAGGATGTAGTCTGAATTACAATACTTTCTTTAACATTTCCATCAACATGAGCTTTGCCGATATGGGAAATTTTCCTCACAAATTCTCCGTCAAATTCTGAAGAAAACAGAACCTTCAGCCAATAAAACCATGCGTCTCTTGCTGTAGGAATGGGAAGATTATCTTCCTGTAAAATTTTTATAACATTCGGATCTTTTGAGAGTATTTTAACTACATCATCTATAATCTCATACCCATAATCCTTAATGACAGGAAGAAGCATTTTTATATTTTCCCTATCTTTTTCATCGATCTCAAGATTTTCCAATACTTCTTCTAAATCAATCATATTAGCCCCCTTCACATAAATTATGTCCACTTAATTATGAATTACAAATTGAAAGCCCTGGCAACAACCTACTCTCCCATATAGTTTCCCATAAAGTACCATCGGCCCTGAAGAGCTTAACTTCCGTGTTCGGAATGGGAACGGGTGTTTCCTCTTCGGTATGGTCACCAGGGCAAATCATTTCGATTGTACCCTCAAAACTGTATGAGGTGCAGTAAATCCTCGACCTATTAGTACACGTTAGCTAAACACATTGCTATGCTTACACTCCGTGCCTATCAACCTCGTGTTCTACGAGGGGTCTTACTCCTTTCCCAAAGGAAAGGATGGGAGATCTTATCTTGAGGTCAGCTTCACACTTGAGATGCTTTCAGTGTTTATCTGTCAGAAACTTAGCTACCCAGCACCTGCCCCTGGTGGGACAACTGGTACACCATAGGTTTCCTTCCCCGGGTCCTCTCGTACTACGGGGAAACCCTCTCAAATCTCCAGTGCTTGCAGCGGATTAGGACCGAACTGTCTCACGACGTTCTGAACCCAGCTCGCGTGCCG
>CAYONU010000098.1:0-2529 GCA_964405445.1 uncultured Caldisericales bacterium
AGAGCATAAAATAGTCCTATTTTTTGGTGGAAGGCCCGTTATAACAGGAAAATCCCGATAATACCCATTGCAAGTAAAAGAAGCACAGCATTTAGCCGGAACTTTATAAATATAACGAAAGCAACCAATGCGAAGATGTACGGTAACACATTGTGAAAGCTCTTGCTTACAATGATGTATATAGCGCTTATTAAAAGAGCAATAATGACAGGCTTTACTCCTGTTATAAAGGCACGGTACAGGGAATGCTTCTGCAATTTTTTGATTGATGCAGCGATGAGTGATATAAGGATAAAAGAGGGTGAAGCGACCCCAGCCGTGCTGACAATTGCCCCTATTACTCCGTTTACTTTGTATCCAATGAATGTTGCCATATTAACCGAAACAGGGCCGGGAGTAATTTCTGCAATAGAAACGAAATACAAAAAATTTTTCATCGTAATCCAGTGTAAATTTGTTACAAGCTCTCGCTGTAAAATAGGAATCATTGCCTGTCCGCCACCAAACGTTACTGCACCAATCTTAAAAAACTCTAAGTATATCTTAATGAGGAGCATTTTTAAAATCCTTTGTTTTAAAGAGAATACCTATGAAGCCACCTATAAGTAACACATATATGGGATTTATTTTTACTACGAAAATTTCTATCAGAGAGAGAACAAACACGGACGCATTGAAAAAATTTAATTTCATTTTTTTTGACATATCTACTGTAACGTAAGCGATCTCTGCTACGACACCTGTGAGGATGCCTAAAAAGAATTTGTGCACAAATATATTGCTTGCTATACCTTTGAAAAACATTGATATGCAAAGTATAATGATGAGAGACGGAAGTGTTACTCCTAAAGTTGCCATTATTGAGCCAAATATGCCCGACTCTGCAAATCCAATAAATGTTGCAATGTTTACAGCGATAGGCCCCGGGGTTGTCTGTGATATAGCAAACACTTCAATAAAATCATCATCTGAGATATATTTGTGTTTCTCTATAAGCTCCTGCTTCATAAGAGGAATCATTGCATATCCTCCTCCTAATGTAAACAAGCCAACGTAGAAAAAAATGCCAAACAGTTCCAATCCTTTTATTTTTTTGTTCATCGTTTCATTCTATTTGAAATGAAGCAAAAATGCAATATTGTTTTCTCTTTTTAAACTTTTTATGATTTTGATTTTCTATCTAAGTTTGTACAATGAAATAGCAAGTATACTTTAAGTTAAGATGAAACAGTGAAATCTAAAAATGAAGGATTAGTAGAAGTGCTAAAAAAAGAAATGAAGCCGGCTCTTGGAGTTACAGAACCAGTTGCTATAGCTTTGGCGTGTTCTAAAGCTTACCAAGCTATAGGAGGGAATCTAAAAAAGATTGATGTAGTTACAGATCCAGGAATCTTTAAGAATGGTTTTTCATGTGCAGTACCTGGCACGGGAGAAATGGGTAATGAAATTGCTGCGATTCTTGGCGCCTTAGTAGGCAATCCTGAATTAGAGTTAGAAGTTCTAAAAAACGTAAGGGCAGAAGATATGGTTAAGGCCAAAAAACTCCGAGACGAAGGAATTGCAAAATTAAGCGTTAAAAGAGGTCTTACAGAAATATTTATAGACGCAACTGTTACAACAGATAAGGGTATTGGGAGAGCAGTGATTAAAGGAACACATACAAACATTGTATTAGTAGAAGCCAACGGGAGAATTCAATATAAGGTCGAGGAAAAAGAGGAAAAGAAAGAGAAAGAGATGGAATCCGCTCTTACAAATTTGAAATTGATCGATTTCATAAACTTTGCCAATGAAGTTTCCTTTGGGGATATTAAATTTACTTTAGGAGCAGTTAAAATGAACAAGGAACTTGCTCAAGCAGGTATGAAAGGGGCTGGTATGGGTTCAGGAGTTGCTATATCTAACTTGATAAAAGAACATAAAATAGCTGATGATATAAGAAGTTATGCCCAGATGCTAACTGCTTATGCAGTAGATGCAAGAATGGGAGGAGTCCAAAAACCTGCCATGAGCATAAGCGGAAGCGGAGACCATGGGATTATTGCTACTATGCCTTTGGCTGCAGTAGCAGATAGAATGAAGATAGGAGAAGAAAAGCTGGCCAGAGCAATTGCCTTAACTTACTTAATTACTATTTATATAAAGGAACATTCGGGAAGATTATCTGCCTTCTGTGGCTGTGCAGTAGCAGCAGGAACAGGAGCAAGTGCAGGAATTGTTTATTTATTAGGAGGAAATGACAAACAAATAGGATATGCAATTAACAACATGGCGGCAAACATAACAGGTATGATTTGTGATGGAGGTAATTTTGGTTGTGCCTTAAAAGCAATGACTGGAGCAGGTGCTGCAGTTATGTCTGCTCTTTTTGCTATGGAAAACGTTGCTATTCCAAATGATAGCGGGATTGTTGGAAGAACTGTTGAGGAAACAATGAAGAATATGGGTAAAATAGCCTCACCTGGTATGATTCAGACTGATGACGTTATTTTAGATATTATGCTAAAACGGAATAATACATAAGGAGGT
>CAYONU010000099.1:0-2513 GCA_964405445.1 uncultured Caldisericales bacterium
TGAACGTTGGTACAAATTTGGATCTGGAATAATAGTGGTGTATATTGCAGCATCAGCTGTTCCTAACTAATACTCCTTTTTACTGTGAGCCAAACTCAGCCTGACTCTTGCTTCTCTAATGTAATTGTAAACACTATATCTGGATATACCCATTTTCTGTGCAACTATATCCACTGCCCCTCTTATATCAAAGATCCCCTTATTGTAAAGTTCAAAAGCAATTAACTTATTCTTCTTAGAATTAGGAATGCTTTTATCTTTGTTTATCTTAGAAATTGCTTCGTCTAATACTTCCTCAACCAATTCCTGAACACTTGTTGTAAAATGCTTAGTTTCTTTAACAGTTATTCCAGGCGAAGGCAGGAGATTTTGAAGCAAATTAATTAAAGAAACGGATAGATCAACATTAATGCAGAGAAACCCAATGGGTTTCTCTTTGTCATTTCTAATAAGAACAGTGATGGATTTTAACGTTCTTCCATCCTTTGTCTTAGTATAGTAACTTCCAATCACATTACTCTTTAATGAATTCTCATCTTCCAATACTTTAATACCAAAATCCGTTAAAGAGGAACCTATCTTTCTTCCGGTCACATGACCATTTTCAATCTTTATTATAGAATGTCCCGGGTCTTTCAAAGAATGAAGTGCTACTTCACAATTGCTTCCAAACAATTTGGCTATACCCTCTACAATTGGCTCTATTGCATGAAGTATTGCTTTATCTTCTCTACCCAATTCAACGGCCTTGATCCTTCCTTTGCCATGCTGCTTTTCTTCTTTAATTTTCATAATCTTAAAAAAAGTGTAATAGTTTTTTTAAAAAAATCAATAGAACTTAAATAATTTTAATATAATTTACTTTATCAAAAATAAGCCTAACACTCAACTCACCATTCCATAACTCTAAAAATATTTCCTATTTCACAATTCAGAAATTTCAACATTATGCTTCTCTCCATTAATACTTACTACATACTCTTTTTGCCCTGTTTCTGGCTTTTGATACGAGGCATTCTTCTTAGTCACTTCATTTTTTCTTTCAAAATATTTCCTTGCAACATCCGGGAAAAGGGCAAATATTAAAATTTCTTCTTCTTTATTAGTGTAAGGCTCTGCCTCTTTTTTTGCTTTTTCCCAACCAGGTCTAAGTAAATCAGCTGGTTTTCCTCCAATAGGTTTTTCACTGCCAATGATTTTCTTCATAATGTGAGGATCTATAGGTGCAGGCGTTTTGCCATACAAACCTCTGCATAAATCTTTAGTTTCTTGAGTAACCATTTTATACCTTTCACCTGAAAGTACGTTTAATACCGCCTGTGTTCCAATTATTTGAGAGGTTGGCGTAACTAAAGGGACATATCCAAGATCTTTTCTGACTCTTGGTATTTCTTCTAAAACTTTGTCAAATTTATCTAAAGCATTCATATTTTTAAGCTGCAAAAGCAAATTTGACATCATACCTCCGGGAATCTGATAGATAAGGGCGTTAATATCAACTCTTTCAGAAATTGGATTTATGTATTGCTTATATTTTGTATCTTTTATCTTTTGAAAATACTTAGCTATTTCTTCCAATTTTGATAGATCAATATTCGTATTAAAACCTTGATCTTTAATTACTTTCACCGTAGTTTCAGTTGGTGGCTGCGATGTACCTGTGCTAAATGGCGAAACAGCACAATCAAGAAAATCAACGCCTGCTTCCATCGCTGCATAATAGGAAATAGGCGCAAGTCCTGTTGTACAATGCGAGTGCAACGAGATTGGCAAATTAATCTCCTTTTTAAGTCTTCTAATCAACTCATACGTTACTTTTGGGGTAATTAAACCCGCCATATCTTTAATGGTAATGATATCGCAACCTAAATCCTCTAACTCTTTCGCAAAATCGACGTATTTATCTATTGTGTGGACTGGACTTATTGTATATGAGATTGCTCCCTGAACAATACCCCCGACTTTTTTTGCTGTTTTCACTGCCTTTTCCAAGTTCCTTATATCATTCAATGCATCAAAGATTCTAAAAACATCAATGCCAAGTTCCTTTGCTTTTACAATAAACCTTTCTACAATGTCATCAGGGTAATGTTTATAACCAACCAAATTTTGTCCTCTAAGAAGCATTTGAAGCTTAGTTTTCTTTGAATATTTTTTAAAAATTTTAATCCTTTCCCAGGGGTCCTCGTCTAAATATCTTATCATTGAGTCAAATGTAGCTCCACCCCACATTTCAAATGACCAATATCCAAGTTTATCCATCTTTTCAATGACAGGTATCATATCCTCTGTTTTCATTCGTGTTGCAATAAGTGACTGTTGTGCATCCCTAAATACAGTTTCAGTAATTTCTATTGTATGTTTATCAGACTTTTCCATTCTTATCGCCTCCTAAAATCTTAAGACTTATATGCTATTCCAAAATTAATAATTTTCGCATTATTTTGCAAGCAGAGTAATCATAATTCCAGCTACAACAGCAGTGCCTATGACACCCGCTACATTAGGTCCCA
>CAYONU010000100.1:0-2388 GCA_964405445.1 uncultured Caldisericales bacterium
TTGAGGAAACATATAGATTTATTAATGTTTGCTAAGATATTTTGTAACTGTTGCTTCCTCTTTTGTATTGAGAGGGATTCCCCCAAGGGAAAGTAGTAAATACGCCCGGCTAATTGCAAATTATCTTGAACTTCCTATTCCTATCACAATCTGATCAAGTTATGCTGGAGTTTTGTTAGAATCTCATATCCATCCTTTTTAACGAGCAACGTATCCTCTATCCTTACGCCGAACTCTTTAGGAAGATAAATTCCAGGCTCAACCGTGATAGTCATATTCTCCTTTAATACTATATCAGAGCGACTATTAACAAATGGAAGTTCATGAATTTCAAGTCCAACGCCATGCCCTAATCCATGGATGAAATACTTGCCAAACCCCTGTTCTGAAATATAATCCCTTGAGACTTTATCAATATCCTTACAAATAACTCCCTCTTTTACAGCATCTCTACCTAACTGCTGTGCAGCTTTCACAACATTATACACATTTAAACTCTTTTCATCAGGCTCACCTATACAAACAGTCCTTGTTGTATCGGAAGCATACCCATTATAAAAAACTCCAAAATCAATAACTATGAGTTCGTGAGCCTTAACCTTTCTATAAGATGGAATGCCATGTGGCAATGCACCTCTCTCGCCAGCTGCAGTTATTGTATCAAAGGATGTCCTATCCGCACCATTTTTTCTAAAACGATATTCCAGCTCTGTTGCGATATCTCTTTCAGTAATACCCTCTTTTATAAAAGGCAACATTTCATTAAATGATCTTGAGGATATCTCACATGCTCTTTTAATCGTTTCTACTTCTTCAGGTTCTTTTACTATTCTCAAGTGCTCTACAATACCCGACAAAGGAACGATGTTGATACCCGCAAGCTCTGAGAGAGATAAAAACAGTTCTGTACTCATTCTATTTTCCTCTACCGCAAGCCAATGTGCTTTATTTTTAAGTAATAGATCGTAAACAAATTTGATGATTGGAGGTGTATACTCCAAAACTCTAACATTCTCAAAGACTTCTTCGCTTGCTTGTTCTGTAAAGCGAGAATCAACAATCAAAAAAAGTTCTCCATTCACTGCAAGAAGAAATGCATCCTCACCAGTAAAACCAGTCAAGTACCTTATATTTGGGGTTGCAGTAACAAGAAACGCATCTGCATTGTAATACCGAATTTCATCAAAAAACCTATCTATTCTTTCCATAAAAGCCTCCTCGTACAGTACTCATATCAAGTACTTTTACACTTACAAGAATTTTAGCATTCTTTTAGAGAAATTGCAAATTTTTGAACTGAATTACTAAAAACCCATATTAAAATTTTGCACTTTCTAAATTCTTGACAATATCACTTTTTGGCAGTACAATAAAAATATAAAAGCGGATACTTTGTATCCTCCGAGGTTAATATTTTGGATGAATAACTTTATAGTGTTGTAACCTTTTCACAGTCGACGGAGGTGAATTATGAGTGAATTTGATGGAAGATTTACACTGGGAAGTGTTTTAGTTACGTTTGGGCTGAGTTATATAATTACAAGTTTTACATTTGTTCAGTCTTTATTCTGGACATTTTTAGGTTTGTTTCTCCTGTTTGAAGGAGTATATTTTACCGCGAAGAAAACTTATCTAAAAGAAAAAGGTGTTGTGAGTTATCTATTGCTTTTCTTTGTTGGAATAAGTATACTCCTGTTTACTTTCAATATAATACAATATTCATTTTTAACACTCATTGTTTCACTATTTGTTTCAATAGGGCTTGCATTGCTTATCTCAGGAACTATATTCAAATCTTCAACAAGAGAAGCCCTTTCCGGCGCCATTTTTATTGCAATAGGCCTCATACTTCTGATACCACATATTCTGAACATTCCGGATAGCGCTTATAGAACAATCGAAATTTATGGGTTTGGCGGAATTTTCATCGCTTTAGGAATAATTGTTATATTACCAAGAAAGTGGGGTAAAAAAGAATGAAGTGCTATAACGATCCAAGACGTGAAGCTGTTGGCGTGTGCACACGCTGCGGAAAAGCAGTATGCCCGGAGGAAGCAGTCATAATAAATGGCAAACTTTACTGCAAAGAATGTGCAAAAAAGATAATGGAAGAAGAAAAGCAGCCGAAAAAGCTCTACCGTTCCGCAACGGATAGAATGATTGCGGGCGTCTGCGGAGGACTCGCAAAGTATTTCAATATAGATTCTACCATTGTAAGGATTATATTCGTTTTTCTTATATTTATCCCAAGGGGATGGTTTTGGTTTGCACTTTTACTGTATGTGCTACTCTGGCTTATTATCCCTGAGGAAAACCGGGTATAAAATGTTTTAATAATCTCGCAAGAGACGCAGTCGGCTCCTGTACACGCTATACGGAAAAGGCGTG
>CAYONU010000101.1:0-2375 GCA_964405445.1 uncultured Caldisericales bacterium
GATTTAATAATACTTTTTTCTGTGTTAATTTTGCTTGGAGTGCTGGTAAAACTCAAAGTAGACATTGGGATAACGATCTTGCTATCTGGAGTTGCATTTGCCATTTTGAAGGGATTCTCTTTAACGAGAATTATCAAATCTTTCTACTATGTGGCTATTTCCTGGGAAACAATTAGAATCACACTAATCGTTGTGGTAATTACATATTTTGCAGAGCTTCTAAAAGAAGCTAATTTCTTAAGCAGAATGGTAAGGAGCTTTTCAGCAATATCTTCACCAAGGTTCTTTTTGCCGTTTTTTGCATTTATAATTGGGGCATTACCTATGCCCGGTGGTGCGTTAGTTTCTGCCCCGCTTGTTGGAGAAGGCGGAAAGAGTTCTAAGACTACACCGGAAGAAAAAACGGTAATTAATTTCTGGTTCAGGCATATGTGGGAACCGATATCCCCCTTGTATCCTGATATGATATTAGCATCCTCTATTTTAGGTGTTTCAATACTGCATATCATTGCTATTCAATGGCCTTTCCCCTTGTTTATGTTTATTTCGGGGTTAATTTTTCTCATCCCTTTGATAAGTAACAAAAATAATGTTAGAAAAAAGGGCAATGCACAGATCTATAAAGAGCTTACCTTAAGTATTCTGCCCATAGCGATAGTGTTACTCCTAATTCTTATATTCCGTATGTCAATAATACTTGCAGGCTTCATTGGAATTGGTTATACAGTAATATTTGGTGATTTGAAGCTAAAAGATCTCGTTAAAGCTTTCAGGTGGAAATTCTTTTTGAAGCTCGGTATCCTTATGTTTTCCATTTTTTATTTGAAGTATGCTGTCGTACAGAGCAATGTCATAAATGGTGTTTATACGTATCTCAATGAATTAAATTTTCCTGCATTTCTTATTCTGTTTTTTTTACCATTTGTTGTAAGCTTTATGACAGGTGCTGCATCTGCTACGGTAGGGGTATCATATCCGCTGCTTCTTCCGCTTTTGAAAACTCCCCAATTAGATAATATCCATCTCTTTATTGCTTTTTTAGGAGGTTGGACTGCGTTAATGCTTACTCCTACTCATCTTTGTCTATCCCTTAGCATAGAATACTTTAATGCGAAAACAGCTAAAGTCTATCAATTGCTTACAAAAAATGTTTTCTTTCTATTGTTTGCATCAATACTATGGATTATTTTAATACAACACTTTTAATAAAATGGTAAGTTCTTCGCTTACTCTGTTATTATCCCTGTTGTCTCGGAATGACAAAGAAAAACGATCATTCCGAAAGCGCCTATATTTTTAGTATAGTTATATTAAATTTTTTGCCATACATATTTATTTTATTATACAGATGATTTTATGTACGCGGTGGTATAAGTAAGATAAAATGTTTTAATCAATTTTCATCTTATAAAATTTCTGTCCTTGAAGGAGCGTTTCTATTACTTTTCCTTCCTTTGTGAGCAGTTCCATATATTTTAGAATTTCATCTCTATGTACGCCAAGTCCGGAGGAAAGATCGTTAATTGTTTGAGGGCGTATCCTTATACTGCCTACGATAGCCTCTTCAAGATCCTTTCTATACGCTTTGTTTGTTTCTCTACTGAATTCGCTTATAATTTTGCAGTTATTGCCTATGATTTTTTGTGCGAGTTCTAACTCTTCCTTACTCAACGGTTTTGCGAAGCCAAATGCTGCAGGGCGTACAACTGTGTTTATCTGGATTTCGGTAGTATGTATGTCTTTCAAAACGTTATGTAAATCTCTGTAATTTTCTTCGTCATCGTTCACTCCTCTTACAAGCATTACTTCAATGAGAAGTGTACCTTTGTATTTTTTGCTAAACTCTGTAATCCCCTGCACGATTTTATCTATAGAAAGTAGAGGAGATGGCTGATTTATCCTTTTAAAGTATTTATCCCTCGCAGCATCAAGTGTGCACTTTACAAGGTCTGCTGCTGAAAGTTCCTCTTGTAATTCATGCTGCCAGAGTAGAGAGGCATTTGTCAAAACTGCAACAGGCACGGTGGCAAACTTTTTTATTTCTCTTATCATATATCCTATTCGTGAGTTCAATGTAGGCTCGCCTGAGCCAGAGAAAGTAATATAGTCAAGTGTGCCTTTGTATTCTTTAAGAAAATTTTTTAATTCGCTAAGAATCTCGCCTGCTTTTATATATTCTTTTCTTTCTATTGTTAAAAGTGTTGTTTTTGCAACTTCACAGTACACACAGTCAAAGCTGCAGACCTTTAAAGGAATGGGATCAATCCCTAAAGAAACACCTAGCCTCCTTGAGGGCACTGGTCCGTAGATATGTTTATATTTCATATTTCAGTACCTCTCTGTTTAAATAATGTTTCATAATCAAAGTATATCTC
>CAYONU010000102.1:0-2361 GCA_964405445.1 uncultured Caldisericales bacterium
AATGAACCTCATAAAATCATTTTTTTCTATGCGAAGCTTTTATCGCAAAGAGTAAAGAAAGAGGTATTATAACAACAAATACAGCAAGTAACAATGGAAAGAGAAAATACCAATAAAAATCAAGTCTATTTAATACAGAAAATATGGCATACAAACCAACAGTAAGTATTACAAACAAAAGGCCAAACAACAATCCCCGCAAATGCACTCTTTTTTGATCTTCTTTATTCATAATCTTTTCCTCTGCTTATTATTTATTTTAATACTATTCTTATTGCTGTCAAGTAGACATCCTGCCTCTTTTTAGAGTTTCTCGCATCGCCCTTACAAATGCTAAAAATAACGGATGCGGTGAAAGCGGACGAGATTTAAATTCAGGGTGAAACTGCACCCCAACAAAGAAAGGGTGCCCTTCTAAATGAATAACTTCTCCAAGGTGCTTTTCAACATATTCCCCATCCACTTTAAGTCCTTTAGATTCTAATGCTTCTCTGTAATGATTGTTCAATTCGTACCTATGCCTATGGCGTTCAAACACATAAGGTTTATTCCCATAAATTTTTTTTGCAAAAGATTCTTTTATAAAATCACATCTGTACGCGCCAAGCCGCATAGTACCGCCTTTATTAGAAATGTTTTTCTGCTCTTCCATAAGAGCAATCACAGGATGCGAAGTTGCCGGGGAAAATTCAGTACTGTGTGCATCTTTCCACTCCAACACATTCCTCGCAAACTCAATTACAGAAATTTGCATACCCAGGCAAATCCCAAGGTAAGGTATTCTTTTTTCACGAGCAAATTGTGCAGCGACAATCATTCCATCAATACCTCTTTCACCAAATCCACCCGGAACAAGAATACCATTCACTCCTTTTAGCTCTAATGTAGAATTTTCTAGTGTCTCTGCCTCAATCCACTTTGTACTAACATTTATACCCACCTCAAATGATGCATGCCTTATTGCTTCATTCAGGGAAAGATAAGCATCCTGTAACTCTACATACTTTCCTACAATTGCAAGTTCTACTTCCTCTTTCCTATCATCGCCTTTTTTTATCATTTTCTTCCAGGTATCAAGCTTTGCTTCTCTATCAGTAAGATGTAAGATTCGTGAGAGTGTACAACTTATTCCTGCCTTATAGAGAACCAGCGGCACTTTATATATTAAATCAGCATTACTTAAAGAAAAAATATTTTCTCTGCGAACGTTCGTAAAGAGTGCAATTTTATTTTTTTCTTTCTTTCCTATATCTTTCTCTCCTCGTGCAATAATAATATCAGGCTGTATACCTATTTTCCTCAATTCTCCTACACTATGTTGCGTAGGTTTTGTTTTAAGTTCTCCTGTTGTTTTAAGATAGGGAATATAGGTAAGATGAATAAAAGCAATGTTTCCTTCTCCTTCTTCCATTTTAAACTCCCTTATTGCTTCAAGAAAAGGTAAACTCTCTATATCGCCAACCGTTCCTCCCACTTCAACAATTGTTATATCTTTATGTTTTTCTTCAGAAACATATCTTATTCTCTTCTTTATTTCTTCTGTTACGTGTGGTATAATTTGTACAGTAGAGCCAAGATAATCGCCTCTCCTTTCTTTTTTGATGACTGCCTCATATATCTGCCCGCTTGTTACGTTATTTTCTTTAGAAAGATTTTCGTTGAGGAATCTTTCGTAGTGCCCCAAATCCAAATCTGTTTCTGCACCATCCTCGGTAACAAATACTTCTCCATGTTGAAAAGGATTCTGCGAGCCCGCATCAATATTCAAATAAGGATCAAATTTCAAGATAGTAACACTGTATCCCTCGCTTTTTAATATCCTCCCGAGAGAAGCAGATGTAATGCCTTTTCCTAAAGATGACATCACGCCACCTGTAATAAAAATATACTTTTTCACTTAAAATCCTCCTCGGTATCAAAATTATTAAATAAAGTATATCAATATAATAATTATTTTTCAGAAATCCCCAAATAAAATTCAAGCTACCAGAACTATCAAAAAACAAGTTTAGGTTATCCTGAAAGTGATATTAAAGGTTGTAGGCAAAAGCAGAACATCTGCTTTTGCCAGATAAAAAACAACTATTTGCTGTTGGCTCAAAAAAAACGTTGCAATAAAGATAGAAAATGTATTTTTAAAAAAATGTAGATGCCTTCAAAAATTTAATTCTGAGGAGCGCTAAAAACCTGTCATTCTAAACGAAGTGAAGAATCTCATATTTTAAAAGAGAGATCCACTCGACTTCGTCGAGGAAGGTATTGCGCAAAAACAGCTCGGGATAACAGAGTGAACATCAAAAAAGAGTACAAGACGGCGGAACTGCGAGGCTCTTTGTACTATGATCTAAAATGCAATAGGGA
>CAYONU010000103.1:0-2348 GCA_964405445.1 uncultured Caldisericales bacterium
CTTCATCCACAAGGTTTTCATTCTCATCTTCGTGATACTTGACCATATTTGCCTCCTCTCTAAATATTAATATTTAAATCAACTGACGGTTTTTTCTCTTCACCTTTTTCATATTTTTCTACAAGTTCCCTGTCACAGTAAGGACAGTACTTCCACTCACCTGAAATATACCCATGCTTTGGGCAGATACTGAACGTTGGTGTAAGAGTAATGTAAGGCACCTCAAAATTTTCAAGGATCTTTTTAACAAACACTTTCGCTTCTTCTCCTGTGTTCAAGGCTTCACCTAAAAAGAAATGGATTACTGTCCCGCCTGTCCAGAGTTTTTGTATTGCGTTCTGTTTTTCCGCTACTTCAAACGGATCGTCCGTATAATCTACGGGAAGCTGTGCAGAGTTTGTATAATACGGATCCGCACCATCTTTAACTTCTTTCTCATTGGCTACAATAATATCGGGGTACTTCTTCTTGTCTATTAAAGCTAAAGAATACGCTGTCGATTCGGAAGGTGTTGCTTCAAGATTGTAGAGGTGCCCTGTTTCTTCCTGATACTTCTGCATTTTGTCTCTCATAAAATTCATAAGCTCAACTGTAAATCTTATGCCATCTTCTGTTCCTATATCTTTACCCATAAAGTTTAAAATTGCTTCGTTCATACCAATGATACCAATTGTAGAGAAGTGATTGTCCCAATAATGACCCGAACTTTCCCTAACAGGTTCAAGGTACACCTTTGAATAAGGATACAACCCTTGCTCAGTAAAGCGTTCTATTGTTTTCCTTTTTACTTCCAATCCGTCTCTTGCTGCATCCATAATCTCAGAAACCTTATTAAAGAACTCTTCCTTTGTTTTGGAAAGGTACCCAATACGCGGCATGTTTACTGTAACTACTCCTATGCTTCCTGTGAGAGGATCTGCACCGAACAAGCCACCGCCTTTCTTTCTCAGCTCTTTTACATTCAAGCGGAGCCTGCAGCACATACTTCTTGCATCTTCGGGTTTTAAGTCCGAATTTATGAAATTTGCAAAATAGGGCGTTCCGTACTTTCTCGTTGCTTCCCACATAGGCTCAAGCTCCGGATTATTCCAATCAAATTCTTTATCCACATTTATCGTAGGGATTGGAAAAGTAAAAGGCCTTCCGTTACCGTCTCCTTCTATCATTGTCTCCCAGAAAGCACGGTTAATCATATTCATCTCTTTTTGCATATCTCTGTAAAAAACATTGGGATGCTCTTTCCCTCCTATGATTACAGAACGGTCCTTAAGCATTGGGTGAGGATGAATATCAAGTGTAATATTTGAGAACGGGCTCTGCCCGCCTGTACGCATTGTCTGGTTCATATTGTAAATAAACTCCTGGACTTGCTGCTTCACTTCTCTGTATGGAAGCTTGTCAAAATAAACAAACGGTGCAAGGTACGTGTCAAAGGAACTAAAAGCAACTGCACCTGCCACTTCGTTTTGGAGTGTGAATAAAAAATTCATCATCTGCCCCAGGATTGACGAGAGATGCTTTGCAGGTTTCGAATACGGTTTCCCGGGCACACCTCCAAAACCCCTTCTAATGAGATCCTCAAGATCCCATCCCGTACAGTATGCAGAAAGCATAGACAAATTATGAATGTGCACCCAGCCGTCTTTGTGCATTCCTGCAATCTTTCTTGGATACACTTTCTCAAGCCAATAGTTTGATTCCGCTTTCCCTGATATGAATGCTTTTAACCCTTGGATTGAGTAACCCATATTCGCATTTTCATGTACTTCCCACGTTTCTTGGCTTAAGTACCGTCCGATAAGTTCCGGAGAAATATGGTTCTTCAATTCTCGCAGTTCCCTTCTATGTTCCCTGTAAAGAATGAATGCTTTCGCAGTACTGTAAAACCCTTTCTGCATTAAGACTGTTTCTATTTTGTTTTGTATCACCTCAATACTAAATGGAATACTATCATGCTCTTGTTCCAATTCAGTTATAACAATTTTTGTAATAAAATGCGCAATACTCTCACCAAATTCACCTGCTTCTTTCCCTGCCTTGAAAATGGCAGTGGAAATCTTCTCTTTGTCAAAATCAACAATACGTCCGTCGCGCTTAATAACCTTTTGTATCATCACTCTCTCCTATCAAAAATTACCTCTCTATATTATACCAAAAAATATTAGAATCCAAATTGATACTTCCATAAATTCTCAGAGATGAAATTTGACAATTCGGAAAATCCGAGTAAAATTGTGTAGAATGGTTTATTATTTTTACAGTACGGATTTGGAAAGATTTAAAGGAGAATAAAGGTAATGAATGGTCTATTCATTATTTTAGTTCTTTCTTCCTACTTATTTGGTTCT
>CAYONU010000104.1:0-2346 GCA_964405445.1 uncultured Caldisericales bacterium
CAGATAATGAATACAGAGGAAGAAGAGACAATAGAAATAAAGAATTAAGGATAAGAAGAAAAAAGGATATACAGCGAAAATGCATTACCAGATATTCATAACAATAATGCTCTGGAAATAACCATTTCGTATATAATATTTTAACGAGGCAATACACTTCCTCGACTCATCTCCATCCTACAAAGAACGGATGATTCTTGAGAGAAAAATGTTAAAACTCTCCTGCTATCTCTTTTTTTAATCTATCAAAAAATACTTTCATAAACGCAATTCTTTCCTTAGCTATTCGTTTTGCTTTTTCCGTAAAAAGTCTTTCCGGTATATGCCTAAACTTCGTTTCAAATTCTATATTTGGAGCATGTTTTGAGATATCTTTTATCCGCCCGTTCATTTTACCATTTATGAGATTATCCTTTATGTATGTGCTAATATCTGCATTAAAATAAATTTTCTCTCCTCTTTCCCCTGCTATCATGTATGCACGAGCAACACCTACGGCCCCGATTGCATCTAATTTATCTGCATCAAAAAGAATTTTTGCTTCTTTTGTTTTTGGTATATCATCTCCTCTATAACGATGTGTTTCAATACAATGTTTTACATTTTTTATTATCTCATCTGGATAATCCAATTCTTTCAGTATCCTTTCTGCCCATACAGCCCCTAACTTAGCATGATCAGTTGCTCCCGTTTTATCCGAATCCTCTGCTACCCTTGCAATATCATGCAGAAGAGAGGCAAGCTCTACAACCTCCATATTAACATCTGCTTCATCCACTGCAAGCATACGAGCTAGCTTGAATACTCTGAATGTATGCTCTAGGTCATGTGCAGAAGAAGATAACTTTTCCTGTACAATCTCCTTAATTTTTTCAATTCTCTTATTCATCACATCGTATTATACTGCATTTTTGTCTGCCATCAAATTCACTCAGGAGGAACTGGGGATGGAACTGTTTCTTCTATAGGTTTTTCCTCAATAACTCTCTTCTTCCATTGTCCTTTAGAATAAAAGAAAATAGCTAAGATTGCGGCACCAACATTACTTAAAGCCATACCCCACCAGATTCCTGTTGAGCCGAAGTGCATACTGAAAAGAAAGGCAAGCGGAATTCTCAATCCCCAAAGCCTTACAATGTCTACAATCATAGGTTGAGTATTATGCCCCGAACCTCTGAAAAGTGAAGAGGTAGCATCAATAATACCAAAGAAAGGAATACCCACCATAAATATCGTGACGAACTGCACGCCTTCTGCAAGAATATCTACTCTTCCAGGAATAAAAAGTTTAAATAAAGGAACTCTTAAAGCAAACAACAAAGCAGATTCAGCAAGTGTAATGAGAAGTTCTATTTGCAAGCCTTTCTTTGCAATTTCCGTTACTCTTCCAATGAGGTTTGCACCAAGATTTTGCCCGACAAGCGTTGCAATGCCCATTGCTAATGCATCCACAATAATGAATTCCAGACTTATTATTCTGTCACCAATTCCGTATGCTGCAAGTGCAACTTCAGCGTTTGATACTCTTCCAATGATTGCAGTAACAATTAAAAATCCAAAAGCAGATGTACCGTTTCCAATAGCAGCAGGAAGGCCTATTTTAAATATCCTTTTTACCCAGGAGAAATCAGGAATAAGATCCTTTAAAGTAACTTTTATACCCTTTTTCCCTTTAAAGAGAATGTAAAGTGCAATAATAGACGCAATACTTTGGCAAACAATAGTAGCAAGTGCTGCTCCTTGTATCCCCATTTTCGGGAAACGCCACCAGCCAAAAATAAGAAACGGATCCAAAATAATGTTCAGCGTAACAGTAATAAGGCTTACATACATCGGCGTAATTGTGTCACCCTCTGCCGAAAGTATTGCTTGAAACACAGCTGTAATAAATATAAACGGCATACCTAGAAAAATCAGTTCAAGATATAGCACTGCATTTTTTACAACAGCAACATTTTTTGTTATGAGATGTGCAAATATAGGCGAAAAGATAACGCCAACAATAGCAATAACTACACCGAAAATAATGGAAAGCGACAGTACCTGTCCTGCAGAAAAGTTTGCTTTTTTTCTATCTCCTGCGCCAATATACTGTGAAACAAGCGCAATACCTGCCATTGCAAAACCAGCAGAAAATGCAATAAGAAACCAGATTAATGGCCATGCAATCTGCATACCTGCAACCGCATCGCCACTTTCGGAAGCAGGAAGGTGTCCCAGCCAAAACATATCTGCAAGATTGTACAACGTTTGCAAAAGCTGAGAAACCATTATGGGCAAACTTAAAACAAACATTACTTTAACAGGATTACTATTTAAAATTTCCTCTCGTGAAACCTTTCTCAT
>CAYONU010000105.1:0-2288 GCA_964405445.1 uncultured Caldisericales bacterium
GACCAACGCGTGGTGTATGCGGTGCAACGGCGGATTTGATTGTTGCAAGGAACTTTCTTGACGATCTTTCGGTTGGAGCTGCGGCACATTCTGATCATGGTAGAGAAGTTTTAGAAGTTTTATTAAAAACAGCAGAAGGAAAAGCACAGGGATACAAAATTCTTGGTGAAGAGAAGCTAAAAACTGTTGCAGAAGAGTACGGAATAAAGACGAAGGGAAGGAAGAAGGAAGAAATTGCGAAGGAGCTTGCTCTTGCTATGTTCGAGGAGTTTGGTACAATCAAGAATAAGATTCAGCTTGCTGAGAGAGCTCCTAAGAAGACGAAAGAGATGTGGGATAAAGTAGGTATTACACCAAGAAGTGTGGATAGAGAAATTGTAGAATCGATGCATAGAATTCATATGGGTGTCGGTGCAGATTATAAAAATATTCTGCTGCACGGACTGAGAACATCCCTTTCCGATGGTTGGGGTGGCTCTATGATGGCAACGGATGGATCGGATATTTTGTTTGGTACTCCTACTCCAAACACTTCCTGGGTAAACCTCTCGGTTTTGAGTAAAGATAAAGTAAATCTCGTTTTACACGGACATAACCCAATTCTTTCAGAGATGGTGGTAAAAGCGGCGGATGATCCCGAAATGAAAAAACTTGCAGAAAGTAAGGGTGCAAAGGGTATTAACCTGGTTGGTATGTGTTGTACGGGAAATGAGCTTCTTATGAGGCATGGGATTCCAATTGCAGGCAATATGCTTGATCAAGAACTTGCTATTGCAACAGGCGCAGTGGAGTTAATGTTAATTGATTATCAATGTATTTTCCCGTCCATTACTCATACTGCAAGCTGTTATCATACAAAAGTTGTTGCAACCAGTGAAAAATCAAAAGTCCCAGGTGCTCTATATATGGAATTTAAGCCAGAGACAGCACTTGATACAGCAAAGGAAATCGTGAAAATGGCTATCGAAAACTTTCCTAATAGGAATCCTGACAGGGTAAAGATTCCAGATAAACCTATGAAGATGATGGCAGGGTTCTCGGAAGAAGCAATAAGGAAAGCACTTGGAGGATCTTATAAACCTTTAATTGACGCTATTGTTTCAGGTAAAATTAAAGGAGCAGTAGGTATGGTGGGATGCAACAATCCGAAGATCAAGCAAGACTATGGTCATGTAACTCTTGGTAAGGAGCTTATCAAGAGAAATATTCTAGTTGTAGAAACAGGATGTGCAGCAATTGCAAGTGGAAAAGCAGGTTTAATGGTTCCAGAGGCTGCGGATATGGCAGGTGACGGCTTAAAGTCAGTGTGCAAAGCGTTGGGCATTCCACCAGTGCTTCATATGGGTTCCTGTGTGGACTGTTCAAGAATTCTTGTATTAGGAGCAAACATTGCAAAAGAGCTTGGGGTAGGTATCGAGGATCTTCCTATTGCAGGCTCAGCGCCTGAATGGTATTCACAAAAAGCAGTTTCCATTGCCTCTTATTTTGTGGCTTCAGGCGTAACGACACATTTAGGACTTCCTCCTAAGATTTTTGGTAGTCCGAATGTCGTAGACCTTGCTACGAATAAATTGAGAGATTCTATAAATGCTACATACTTTGTTGAGCCCGACCCTGTAAAAGCGGCAGACAAAATAGAAAAAGAAATCGATCGTAAGAGAAAAGCGCTAGGCATATAATCTAAAAGCAGGGAGAAAAAATCTTCTCCCTGCTTTTTTGCATACGGAGGACGGAATGGTAAAAGAACAATTGGATAAAATTATAGATAAGTATGATACTGAATCCGGAAAATTATTAGGAATACTTGAAGATATACAGAGGAGTGAAAGATATTTACCAAAAGATGCATTAATATATGTATCAAAGGTTCTTAATGTACCATTATCAAAGCTGTACAGTCTTGCAACGTTCTATTCTTTCTTTAACCTTAAGCCTGTTGGCAAGCATATTATTACTGTATGTATGGGGACTGCATGTCATGTGAGGGGTGCTCCTCGTATTCTTAGAAGGATGGAGGAGTTATTGGGAGTCAGACAAGGTGAATCGACTTCGGACGGTAAGTTTATGCTTACAACAAAGGATCGATCATTTACTATAAACACTGCACGCTGCTTTGGAGCTTGTAGTATGGCTCCGGTTGTGAGGGTAGACGGAAAGATCTATGGATATAATACGCCAGAGAAGCTTCCTTCCATTCTTGCAAAATATGGTTGGAGGGAAAAATGAGGATAAGAACTTTAGATGATTTGAAGGCTGTGCAGCAGGAAGGCCTCAAAAAGTTACTCCCT
>CAYONU010000106.1:0-2136 GCA_964405445.1 uncultured Caldisericales bacterium
AATGCGCCAGGGTTGAAATAGAGAGCATTATTAATAGTTTTATTTACGGGTATATGAGAATGACCAAAGATGTATGCATCCAAAGATCTCTCAAAAGTAGCCTTTACACGTTTTTCAATGCCATGAGGTCCGCCTGTTCCATGAAAAAGCCCGACTGTGGTATTGTTTATTTCAAAAGCAACTTTGTCTGGCAGTTGCTTTTTCAGTAGAGCATTATCCATATTTCCATAAACTGCAAACAAATGTTTATTAAAACTCTTGAGATAATTTAATACAGGAAGAGTAGTATAGTCACCTAAGGCAAATATTGCATCTATGTCTCTAGCGTAAATAGACAAATCTGGAATTTCATTTAGTCTATCTGGGTAGTGAATATCCGAAATGGCAAGAATCTTCATAACAATCTATTCCGCCCTTTAATATAAGCTGATCTTAGCTGTGCAGCTGTGAGGACGCCAATGAAGCATCCTTTTTCATCAACTACAGCAAGGACATCTGTTTTAACCTTTTCCATTTTATGGACTGCGTCAAGTAAAGTTGCATATAAATATATCGAGAAATCATCTCTTGAAAGAAAATTTACTATTTTCTCTTTATTGTTCTCAGGAGCAATGTCTATACAGCGAGCTAAACCCACAGGATGATTATTTCTATCAAGTACTGGGATTTTTGCGATCTTATTTCTTATAGCTATTTCCTTCACATATTTCACACTGTCATCCTGGTAAACATATACTGCATTTTTTATCATTGCTTCACTTACTCTTGTCATTGATAAAAGGTTAAGCTCTCTTCTCCCGTGAAATAGAACGTTCTTCCTTCTAAACAAAGGCTCAGTGTACATTGTTTTTCCATATAGAAATGTAGCAATAAAACTACTCATCACTGCCCCAAGCATAACGGGGAGGATAATATCGTATGAACGTGTAAGTTCGTAAGACATTACAATAGTGGTAAGTGTTGCTCCGGTCGTTCCGGATGCAACTGCTGCCATTCCTATAAGTGCATACGCTGCAGGAGATGCAGTAAGTAAAGGAAAAAAATGGTGAACAATGATGCCAAACGCAGTACCTGTTGCAGCACCTACATAAAGGGATGGTGCAAAAATACCTCCTGAGCCTCCTGAACCCAGTGAGAATGTTGTAGCAATAATCTTTGCAAGTATTAATGCAAGTACGACAAGCAATGGGACAGATTGGTTTGTCAGAACATCAGAAATAAAAGCATAACCTACACCGAAAATGTAATAATGACCTGCCCACTTTAAAAACAAAAACCCGAGAATGCCAACAAACATTCCACCAATGGCAGGTTTAATATAAGGAGACATTTTCATTTTGTTAAACAAGATTTCTGTTTTGCCAAGCATATCCGTAAAAAATATTGCGACGAAACCGGATACAATGCCGAGAATGAAGTAGAGAAAATATTCCCAGGGTGAAACAACAGCATAATGCGGTACGATAAAAGAAGGCTGAGTGCCCAGAAAGATTCTTGCGATATCTGTTGCGATAGTAGACGAAATGACGAGAGGAATGAAATTCTGTATACTGGATTCAGGTATAATGAGTTCAATTGCAAAGAGGACACCGGCAATCGGTGCATTAAACGTTGCTGCAATACCTCCTGCAGCACCTGCACCTACAAGAAGAATCGTATCTTTTGGTCGCAAATGCAATAATTGGCCTAAGGTTGAGCCAAAACTTGAACCAATCTGTACAATAGGGCCTTCTCTTCCTGCAGATTCGCCAGAGCCAATACCGATTGCTGAGGCTAAAATCTTTATTAGAGAGACAATGGGTCTTATCTTACCTTCATTTGTTAGCACTGCATCCATTACTTCTGGCACACCATGTCCCTTTGCTTCCGGTGCATACCTCTGCGTAAGATAACCAATTATTATCATACCTGCAACAGGTATGATAATAATATAATTACCAAATCTGGATATAAAATGTGCGTTGGAATTATATGAGAAAGAAATTGTTCCAAAGAAAAACAAATTATGAAAAAAGGCGATAAGCCATCTAAAAACTACTGCTCCAAGCCCTGCAATTACGCCTACTAATGACGAATAAAACATTATCTTTACATAATGTTTCGTAGAGTTTTCTCGTACCTTTGCAAGAATTTTGT
>CAYONU010000107.1:0-1881 GCA_964405445.1 uncultured Caldisericales bacterium
TTATACAGAATTTTATTATGGCATTTTAATTTCCATATCTTTACCGAGCTCAGTTGCATTAATGGTGAAGATGCTTTTTTCTCCTGTCGAGTTTGTTATGTTAACAACTATACGCGTTGCATAACCTTTATATAGACCTTCATTAATTATCCATATATCAGCTGACCCTACTGTTTTTTCCTCTCCTGAAGTCTCTTTTCCGGATAAGCGATACCTTGTAGTAGAATAGCCGTTCATCTCTTCTTTACCCTCTCTTTTTACACTATACGAGCCGCTTCCCTGGGACGTATTGATTGACCCATTATAATCATCCTCTACAGCACTCAATATGTTTTTAAGAAATTTTAAGTAACCAGCGGTAAGAGGGCCTACTTGAGAAGCAGGGAGTTCAATCCAGTTTCCATCAGTATATATTTTCGCTTTGTTTCCTATTACATACAAATCGATCTTTTCCCCACCATTTACGTTGTATGCTGTAATGTGCTGCGATTTGCCGTAGTTATCCTGTATAATAATGTATTTGCTCACCTTATTGTTCTGTTTTAATTCCATTACGGCCTTGTAACTCTTTACTTTCGAATAGTCCTTTAGCTCCTCCATTTGCTCCGTTTTTTTCAAAGTCAAAGTAACTGTTTTATCTTCTCCTGCAGTTACAGTGACATCTGAGCTCATGCTCTCATAGCCGTCCTCTGTTGCTTTTACAGTGTATGTACCAGGTTTAACATTATGGAATACGTACTTACCGTTATCATCAGTCTTTCCTGAATAATTTCCCATCGTAAGATTAACGGATGAAAGCGCATTACCATTTTCATTAGAAACCACTACAGTAACATTGGATGTTTTTGGCTTCGGAGGCGCTGAAGTTGTGCCTCTCCCACACCCTGCAAGCAATCCTCCAAATAGAGCAACAACTACAACAAAAATGATAACCTTTCTCATGATAATCACCCCCTATTTTAATTTTCTCCTTTTAGGAGATTGTTTATCATTTAACCTATAATTTTTATCTATCTCGTATCCGTATCATACCGCTTCCTTATAATTAAAAGCAGTATAGTCTGAATTATTTCACACCCAACAATTATATCCCTCAATTTTATTATATACTTTTTTCTTTCTCAGTCAACACGTGAGCCTGGAATGATTCTGGAAAATATTTTTATCGGGAAGGTTTTCACGAAAATACAGTCTTCCAATGTCATTACTGAATTTACCATTAGTTAATTTCTAATAACCATAGGTTGTGTAATGTTTTATTGCCAAAGATTGTGTCATAGCGAGAGTGTGTATTTTGCACATTTCAATCCTGTTTTTTCAGGCATTGAAATACGAAATTGTAAGGTTTACCTACCTCACTTGTAGTGGCAGACTAAAGATCATTTTTCTGTTGTAAAAAATTGGAGAGATTAACATTTTTTCTAACAGAGATGATTTATAGAAAATACCTCTATTTATTTCAAATATTTCTTCGTTTATCTCTCAATTCTTTAATCCTGCTTGTACCCTTTATGTTATGAATACGAAGAGAAGAATAATTAGAGTTTTCCACAAGGAACAATATTTGCTTTTTTCACTTTTTTCTTAATAGCATCAGGAAAGTTAATTAACTGCTAAGCATTATCATTATATTATATGGAAAATAGGTCGACGGTTATCGTAGCACTCCAAAAATGTTTTGGAAGAACTCTGAGTGAAGCGAAGAATCTCTGTTTTAACAGCTGTATTTTTTAATACCTGTCTTGCTTTGGACGATAAAAAAATGACTTATTTGTACTTGGTTATCTTGGGACATTTTATTTATGGCTTAATGCACTTTGTGAAAATGCCTATTTGATGCCTGTAACAAAATTGATATAGAAAGGGGACTTTAGATTAATA
>CAYONU010000108.1:0-1876 GCA_964405445.1 uncultured Caldisericales bacterium
GAACCCCCAAGAGCTTAATCGCTCACTGGGACCTGAACCCAGCGCGTCTGCCAGTTCCGCCACTTCCGCTTATTTCTTTAAAACAACAGAGAATACGGTAGGACTCTTTCTTGTATTCTTCTTAAAAACATTTTTTACTGTTTTCTCAATTTCTTTTTTAAGTTCATCTCTTGTCTTTATTTTAGCACATTTTTTAACTGTTTCAACTATATTTTTCTTCAGAGATTTAGCAATTTCATCTTCTCCCACTTTGGAAAGCATAATACCTTTCGTCTCTATTTTTACAGGTTTTGCAACTTCTCCATTCTTATTTAGTATCACTACGATACATATTGTACCTCTATTTGCCATCTCTTTTCTTTCAGAGATAGCAGGAAACTCTGTTTCTTCGTTTTTGACAGGTATCTTTGATTTTCCCTCAATAATAACAGCCCCTGAACTTATATGAGGAATACGTCTCATCCTGCCATTTATAATCTGTACTCCGGCACCATTTTCAAGTATAAATATATTTTTTTCACTCATTCCTTGCTCTTGTGCTATTTTTTTTGCAAATACGAGATGGCGATATTCACCATGTACAGGAATAAAATACTTTGGCTTTAACAAGCTAATCATAAACCTTATATCTTCCTGAGAGCAATGTCCTGACACGTGTATGCCATCTTCTTTTCTATAATATACCATTGCCCCTAATTTAAAGAGTTTATTGATTGTATTTGCTACTTCTCTTTCATTCCCTGGAATTGGATCAGCAGAAATAATAACAGAATCGCCTTTAACAATAGAGAGATTAGTATGAATACCATTTGCTATTCGTGCGAGGCCCGACATTGGCTCTCCCTGTGTGCCAGTCGTTATAAACATAAGTTTTCTCTTTGGAATATTAGAAATATCTGATGGTTTTGCTTCTACTCCTTCGGGAACTTTTATGTACCCCAATTCTTTTGATATTCTTACACTCTCCACAAGACTTTTCCCATCGAATATCACCTTTCTTTTGAATACCTTTGCCAAATTTACAAACTGCTGTATCCTGTGAATGTTTGTTGAAAATGATGCAGCAATAACCCTTCCCTTTGCTTCTTCAAAAATTTTCACAAGATTCTGCCCTATGAGAGACTCTGAACCCGTAAAACCTGGTTCATCTGCATTTGTACTGTCAGAGAGTAATGCTACTACACCTTCCCTTGCTATTGTTCTAAGCCTTTTAATGTCCATTGTTTTACCATCTACCGGTGTACTATCTATTTTATAATCGCCCGTATGATATATGTATCCGTACGGTGTTTTGACAGCAATACCAAAGCTCCCTGGTATACTGTGCGTCATTCTAATAAATTGTACTGTAAATGCACCAATATGCAAAGTATCTCCAGTTCTCACTTTTTTAAAGTGCTGAATCCTTCTTATTGCTTCGGGAACCATTCCTTTTACAAGACCTAATGCAAGGTCCGAACCTGCAATAATTGGCGGAGTAACTTCCTCCAATAGGTAACGGAGTGCCCCGATGTGATCCAGGTGTCCATGTGTAATCAATATGCCCTTCAGCCTATCCTTTCTTTTAATAATGTAAGAAAAGTCAGGGATAATAAAGTTTATTCCCGGCATTGTTGATGGAGGGAATTTAAATCCCGCATCGATAAGAATTAAATCCTTGTCCATTTGAATGAGTGTAGAATTTTTTCCAATCTCACCTATGCCACCAATCGGTATAATTTTTATTTCTTTTTTCATATTAAATTCATTGTATTCTTGTTATAAAAAACAATGTTTTCCTCCTTTTTTAATTATAGTTTTAATTAAAGATTGCTGTTTCCTCTTGGCAGTAATCTATTTATATTTGACTTCCTCTCCAAGAAGCAGTAATTCCTCA
>CAYONU010000109.1:0-1834 GCA_964405445.1 uncultured Caldisericales bacterium
AGTCTCTCAACTTGCTTTTCCGATAAACTTCTATCTTTAGAAAGCCTATGAAACCTTTTTGCTGCATCTTTATCCCAGTAACTTGCAAGATCACCGTTCTCCACCCACATAGGATATTTTTTATCTTTCCAAATTTTGTTCCAATCAGTCATAAGCTTGCAAATGAGTGAATCTCATTAAAGTCCATTTCGCAGATAGGCTCCACAATTGTATGTCCTTTTATTTTTTCTACTGTAACGGGTATCTCGTACACTGATTCAACATTCTCCGGAGTGATTATCTCCATCCCCCCAGATACAAATATTTTGCCTTTTTTTAGAAGTACAAACCTATCGGAGAATCTCAAAGCAAGGTTTATATCGTGCATTACAACAACAGATGCAATATTATGAACTCTCGAGATCTTCTTTACAATATTCATTACTTCGAATTGATTTTTGATGTCCAAGCTATTTGTCGGTTCATCCAGAAGCATTACTTCAGGCTGCTGAACAAGTGCTCTGGCAATGACTACTTTCTGAAATTCACCACCGCTAAGTTCAGTAATATACCTTAAAGAGAGTTTTTCAAGATCCAGCATCTTCAAAACATTATTTGTTATTTCAATATCCTTCTTAGTGACATCCCATTTTATATATGGTTTTCTTCCTAAAAGCACTGCATCAAAAACTGTAATGAATGGCACTTCGGAACGTTGAGGAACATAACTTATCTCTTGAGCGATTTCCGTTCTGCTCATTCTATTTATATCCTTTCCGTTGATCAATATTTCTCCTTTGCGTATTTTCAATATGCCGTTGACACACTTTAAAAGGGTTGATTTTCCTGCACCGTTTACTCCAAGAATAGAAACAACTTCACCCTTTTTTACCCCAAAACTTATATCTGAAAGCACGGGAAACTTTCCATAGGAGAATGAAACATCTTTTATCTCTAAGATCATTATTTTCGCCTCCTCGCTAATATATATAAGAAAAGTGGTGCACCTAAAAAAGATGTAATAACACCAACAGGAAGAATAACAGGGCGAATAATTATACGTGATAAAGTACTTGAAACAAGAAGAATCAAAGCACCCATAAGACCAGATATGGGTAGAAGAAACCTATTATCGTTTCCGATGATTCTCCGTGTAATATGAGGGGCAAGAAGACCAATAAATCCGATAATGCCAAGAAAAGATACGGTTACCGCCGCAATAAGAGAAGAAATAATCATACCTATGAGTCTTATGTTTTCAGTATTTACACCAAGCCCTTTTGCAGTTTCTTCGCCACTTTCCAGTGCATTATAGTTCCATCTGTTAAGCATAAAATATATGAAACCTATAAATACTACTCCAAACATCATACCTATTTGACCCCAGGATGCCCTTGTCACATCACCGAATAGCCAGAACACGATAGATGCAACTTCCGTATCCGTTGCAAAGCATTCAACAAGCATTGTCCCGGCATTAAAGAGAGAGCCCATTGCAATACCTCCAAGAATCACAGCTTCAGGAGATAATTCCCTCCACCTTGCAAGTATAACAATAGTAATTGTTCCGGCAACAGCACCTAAGAAAGCTCCGATTGTTGTAACCGTCATATTATTCACTACAACAGCATCGCTGAAATTTGACTGAATGACACCTGCTCCAAGAAATACAATGGAAACGGCCGCGCCGAATGCAGCACCCTGAGATATTCCCAGGGTAAAAGGCGAACCGAGCGGATTTCTCAATACTATCTGCATCACAGCGCCGGAAATTGCAAGCCCAAAACCAGCAACAATAGCAGCAATGATTGCCGGAAGGCGCATATTGATAATAACGAGGGTAGATTCGCTTCCC
>CAYONU010000110.1:0-1817 GCA_964405445.1 uncultured Caldisericales bacterium
AAATCTTTCCTGCTGACTCTAATTAGATCATTTACCTCACCATACTCCAGTGCTCCAGTCTTGCATGCCTCAACGCATGCAGGCTCTCTTCCTTCCCTTTTCCTATCAATACAGCTATCACATTTTGCATTTACTTCTCTGCTAAACTTCACTTGATATACCTTCTCAAATTGAATAATCCCAAATGGACACGCCATTGCACAGGCTTCACAATGAATGCATTTCTCATAGTGTACAAGTACTGCACGGGATCCTTCGTCTCTGTAGATCGCATCTGTAGGACAGACTTGCATACAAGGAGCTGGATCACAATGCCTGCATCTGTTCGGAAACGTAAGAAAATTAACCCCGACTTCTACGTGGAGTCTCGGCTTTGAAATAGGGACTTCCTGCAGCATACCAAAAAGATCCTTACTCTGAGAATGTTCAATCGCACAGGCAACTTCACAATGCCTACATCCAATACACCTTTCTGGTTTCACCAAAACCGTTTTCATAACTTTTACCCTCCTTCCTTCCGTAAAGTTTTTAAAACTTACTAATCTTCAACTTAATAAACTACCATTAGTTTAATGTTACACATATACTTGTCAAGGGGTAAAATAATACTAATTAAGAAAAAGTAACACAATTGGCTTTTTAATAAACGGACATCCAAATTCTATAAAAGGCAAATTTTTTATTATGAATGGTTAAAAATAAGAGATTAACGGAATCCAAACGGAAGAAGTTTTTTTAGTTTTAAATAGTTTCTCCTGCTGATAGGAGTTGGGGGAATACTGTCAAAAATAAATTCAATGAAATGTCGATTTCCCTTGTCTGTTATAATACTCTTTATATATTTTAAATTAATAAGACAACATCTATGTGCGCGGAATATTCCCTCTGAATAAAATCTTTTTTCTATTTCCTCTAAAGATAAATTTGTAACAAATTTTCTTTGTTTGTTATCAAATATATATACTTTGCCTTCCTCTGCTCTTATATCAACTATTTTATCCACATCAATAAAAACAACTTCACTACCTATTCTTACAGGGATTTTCTTTATTTGATTGGTAGATTTACTTACGGTGAGAGAGGTAACATCAAAAAAAGCAGCAACAAAACCGGAAAATATGCCTTTCTCATCCAGAATCTCACCGATTTTTACAACATAGGCTGTTGTTCCTTTGCTTGTATCAATAAATTTTATAAAAGGTAACTCACTGAAACGCCCTTTTCTCCCTTTTGAATAAAGACGTTGAATCTTCTTCCGTGCATGCTTATCATGAAAGGTCCTAACATCTTTACCGTAAAAGAGCTCTGGTTTACCATGAAAAAGCTTCTTACGTGCGACACGATTTGCATAGATAATTTTTTTATCCTTATCTACTATAATAAAAGCTACATCTAAACTTTTAAGCAACTCTTCACTCTCTGTATCTTTCATATTAACATAATAGTGAATATTTCTGTAAAGTCAAATATCAAAATATTATAGTAAGAATCTGATAGGAAACAAAAACCTCCTTCGGATTGCCCTAAAAAACGGTAATGCCTTTATTCTATTTAAAACTATGATAAATTTACTTTCAAGGGGAGCGAATTTGCCCCCCTTTTTTATCCTACGGCTTTTGCTTTCCTTTACCTTTTCCTTTTGTATTTTGACTATTATTCTCTTTTATCACGATGATTCTTTTTGCAAGGATTGTGCCATCTTCTTGCTCAGTTCCCATAATTTTGACAGTGTCTCCTTTGGATAGCGTCTCAAGTGCCACATCTTTTCCTTTCAAAATAATAATTGTTGAAGAAGAAATCTTAAATATTGTATTATC
>CAYONU010000111.1:0-1760 GCA_964405445.1 uncultured Caldisericales bacterium
ATGACAAAGAAAAAACGGGAAAATTAATCCTTGAGACAAGGATAGAATTTGTATATAATATCCTTATGAAAAGGATAACATATGAATAAGGAATTATTAAAAGAAGTGATACTTTCCAACGAAGAATATATATGTAAGGCCATCGGGAGTATCATAAAAAGAGAAGGCATTATTTTACCAGAATCGCTGAATAAGGTTGTAAAATACTATTGATTTATATCTATAAACAACCTATAAGTCAATGGAAGTCACTATAGCGAAAGTATTACTTTCCTCAAAATCGGGTCTGGTATTGCATAAACTTTTGAACCATCCTTGTATTGATATTTAAGAAAACACTGTTTCACTAATGAATTGATATTGTTGCTTAAGGTCTGGTCTGTTATGTCTCCATAGTTAAGCTTTATATATTTTCTAATGTTTGAGAAATTCTCCATTCCAAAAGCTACAGCCTTCAGAACATTTTTATAATTTTCAGATCTTTTATTCAGTTCTTCGATTTCAAGCTTTATGAGGCCTTCTGCCATTTTGGTTGCATCTCTGAGCGCATTTTTATAATCTTTTTTGAAGTAGACAACATAACCATATATAACGAGGTATCCAACCATTCCATCTAACATATTTACTGCTTTTTCTATTTCTTCCTTATTTGGCTCGATGTGAACTTGTTTAAACCCTTTGATGAGGAAATTTATGGATTCTTTCCGAGTAAATCTCTCCAGGCTAATTTCATTTACATATCTTCCGTACATAGGTGCTTTTGGATCGTCAAGTTTTAAGAAATCATGTAGAAGTCCTACTTCTGACCCGGTAATGATGAATTTGACATTTTGTAGATGGTCATATGTATGCGCGAAAAGATTCAGCATAGGATATCCTCCCACTCCATAAAAGCGGAGATTTTGAGCCTCATCTAAAGCAATAATGAGCTTTTTACCTACTTTTTTAAGTGCTTGATCTGCGTTATTAAGCCTTTGAAAAACATCTAAGGGCTTTGACCTTGACTTTTGTAAATCTACCTGGATCCCCGAAATGCTTATTTTAGAAATAGAAACGGTCTTGAGGATATTTCTCAGTTTTTTATTTTCAATTGCTTTTTCGAGAGATTTAGAGAAAGCAAGATCAAAATCACTCCTATTTATCCTCCTGCTGTTCCTCACGAAACTCCTGCAATCTAAGAAGACGTATACATCACCCAATGTTTTCCTTTCCTCAAGAAAGACTTGAAGAAGTGATGTTTTGCCGATTCTTCTGATTCCAGTGAGTAGTATTATTCTTCCATTTTCTGTAGCTTTTTTTAGCTCATTTAATTCTTTTTCTCTGTTATAGAGATTCTCTCTTTTCCTCTTTGGCTCTAAAGAAAAATACATAGTTCCCTCCTTGTATAACGTTATTTGAGTTACTCAACCCACGTTGAGTTACTCAACCCATATTATAATAACTTTTTTGCAAAGTCAAAGAGAAAACCAACGTATGGGCTACACCAAAAGTCTATAGTGAACTACTTTCCACTTACAGAAGTGGAGGCTTCCTGGCTTCCTGCTTCGATGGAAGGGTACTTCTCAGGCAGCTTGGCTGTATTTGTCCACAGAACCTGCATTGGTTTGGACAGTTCCTGCCCTACTGCTTGACATAATTGTATGATGAAACTGAACTAAGTCAACACGCACATTTAGTTTTAAAACTTCGTCAAATTTATGAATTGAAGCATTAAAAACAATTCTTGCTGAAAGAAGAAAGATAAATATACGAGATTCTTC
>CAYONU010000112.1:0-1540 GCA_964405445.1 uncultured Caldisericales bacterium
GGTGATTGATGCATTCTAATATTTACGTTGTTGTTTCTTTGATGCTGTTGGGTGGCTTTGCTTTTGGCAGATTCTTACGTAAATTGCGCCTTACGGAGATATTAGGATATATCATTGCTGGTATACTAATTGGGCCTGTTCTAAAATTTACTGTCCCGCAGTATTTTAATTCTGCTGTTACTGCAATAACGCTTTCTTTTGTTGCCTATATGGTAGGATCAAGTTTCTCGTATAAATTTCTAAAAAGAATGGGAAAGAAGGTAATCATAATACTAATTATAGAAGTGATTATAACCTTTCTTGCTGTAGCAATTCTTATTTATGTATTGACAAGAAACCTTCCACTTTCCATTATTCTAGGCTCACTTGCCCCGGCCACTGCACCTGCCGGAACAATCGCAGTGATAAGAGATCTCAGAGCGAAAGGTACACTCACGGATGTTGCTATTGCAATTGTTGGGCTTGATGATGCCGCAGGAATTATTATCTATTCAGTTGGTATTATAATTACAAAGGCACTTTTAGGGGGGAAAATGGATGTGAGCTATCTTATATTTCATCCTCTGTGGGAGATATTTGGGGCTTCTATTCTTGGCGTAATTATTGGACTGACTACTTCTTATCTTACCAATAAGATGCACCTTTCTTCCGACAATGTTTTTGTCATTACACTTGGCATTGTTATTTTTTCCTGGGGAGTAGCGAAAATGATTGGTGTATCTGCAATTCTCACCTGTATGATACTTGGAACGGTGATGGTGAATTTCAATTTCTCTATAAGCAACATTTCTAACAGATTGGTAGATAGCATTATGACTCCGGTTTTTATCATATTTTTTGCTACCATAGGCACACAGACCAGTTTCAGCCAACTTATGAAGACATGGTCAACTGTCATTGTTTATTGTGTTGGTAGAAGCATTGGAAAAGTTGTAGGGTGTGGCCTGGGGGGCATTGCGTCAAAATCTGAACCAAAGGTTACAAGATATCTTGGAGTTGCCCTTTTGAACCAAGCAGGTGTTGCTGTTGGCCTTGCGTTTTTAGCTGCTAACGAGTTATCTATGTATCATATGGGCAGTTTGATAACCACAGTAATGGTAACAACAACCACGGTATTCCAGATATTATCACCTCTTGGCACTCAATATGCCATTAAAAAGTCTGGTGAAGAACATATATAACCAAAGTTATCCGAACAGAAGCTTACTTTCCATATAGGTTTAAAAGAGAAATTGCTTCAGTTACAGAAAACTCTTCCGTGTAATGTTTTTAATGATAACTTTTCCACACTTTCAGTGGAACGTGACCTGAATTGTAAAATTTGCATAAATAATGAGTTTATGATATAATACCCCAAATTTTGAAAGGAGGTGTTTTGCATGCGAGAAAAGATAGAAGGTGGAGTATATGGCTGTTGCAGGAGAAATCTTTTCCGCAATAAAGTCGGACCTTAAAATTTTTCTTGAGAAAGACCCGTCCGTAACTTCTGGGTGGGAGGTTATTTTTTTCTCTACATCATTCAAAGGACTTTTGCTTTATC